>NZ_JBPYCR010000076.1:0-549 GCF_051846915.1 Virgibacillus sp. W0181 | reverse complement strand
CTTCGGCTCCTAGTACCAAGGCATCCACCGTGCGCCCTTATTCACTTAACTAACGTAAATAAGCTGTAACGCTTTACTTTCTGTTGATGTCATTGATTACTCGATTCTTATTTAGTTTTCAAGGTACAAATAGCCACATACTTTATAGTGGCAGGGTCATGCGATTGAGGTATTTACTCCCTCAAAACTGAACGAAACAACTTCGTATGTCTTAGGCCTGCAGGATGCAGGTCATACCGATGTTGCCACACGATGTGGCGAACTTAATCGGTTTCCGTAGTCCAGGTCAAGCGCCTATCGACTAGGCGCTTTCGCTTCCTAGTTTTCCTTAGAAAGGAGGTGATCCAGCCGCACCTTCCGATACGGCTACCTTGTTACGACTTCACCCCAATCATTGGCCCCACCTTCGGCGGCTGGCCCCTAAAAGGTTACCTCACCGACTTCGGGTGTTGCCGACTCTCGTGGTGTGACGGGCGGTGTGTACAAGGCCCGGGAACGTATTCACCGCGGCATGCTGATCCGCGATTACTAGCGATTCCGGCTTCATGC
>NZ_JBPYCR010000075.1:0-564 GCF_051846915.1 Virgibacillus sp. W0181 | reverse complement strand
GGTCGTAGACCCGAAACCGTGTGATCTACCCATGTCCAGGGTGAAGGTCAGGTAACACTGACTGGAGGCCCGAACCCACGTATGTTGAAAAATGCGGGGATGAGGTGTGGGTAGGGGTGAAAAGCCAATCGAACACGGAGATAGCTGGTTCTCTCCGAAATAGCTTTAGGGCTAGCCTCAAAGCACGAGTACCGGAGGTAGAGCACTGATTGGACGAGGGGCCCTCATCGGGTTACCGAATTCAGTCAAACTCCGAATGCCGGCTACTTTGCTTTGGGAGTCAGACGATGGGTGATAAGGTTCATCGTCGAGAGGGAAACAACCCAGACCGTCAGCTAAGGTCCCCAAGTATACGTTAAGTGGAAAAGGATGTGGAGTTGCCCAGACAACCAGGATGTTGGCTTAGAAGCAGCCATCATTTAAAGAGTGCGTAATAGCTCACTGGTCGAGTGACTCTGCGCCGAAAATGTACCGGGGCTAAACGTATCACCGAAGCTGCGGATTGTTCTTCGAACAATGGTAGGAGAGCGTTCCGGGTGCTGTGAAGTCAGACCGTGAGGACTG
>NZ_JBPYCR010000074.1:0-598 GCF_051846915.1 Virgibacillus sp. W0181 | reverse complement strand
GTTGTCCGGAATTATTGGGCGTAAAGCGCGCGCAGGCGGTCCTTTAAGTCTGATGTGAAATCCCACGGCTTAACCGTGGACGGTCATTGGAAACTGGAGGACTTGAGTACAGAAGAGGAGAGTGGAATTCCACGTGTAGCGGTGAAATGCGTAGAGATGTGGAGGAACACCAGTGGCGAAGGCGACTCTCTGGTCTGTAACTGACGCTGAGGTGCGAAAGCGTGGGGAGCGAACAGGATTAGATACCCTGGTAGTCCACGCCGTAAACGATGAGTGCTAGGTGTTAGGGGGTTTCCGCCCCTTAGTGCTGCAGTTAACGCATTAAGCACTCCGCCTGGGGAGTACGGCCGCAAGGCTGAAACTCAAAAGAATTGACGGGGGCCCGCACAAGCGGTGGAGCATGTGGTTTAATTCGAAGCAACGCGAAGAACCTTACCAGGTCTTGACATCCTCTGCCAGCGGTAGAGATACCGTGTTCCCTTCGGGGACAGAGTGACAGGTGGTGCATGGTTGTCGTCAGCTCGTGTCGTGAGATGTTGGGTTAAGTCCCGTAACGAGCGCAACCCTTAATATTAGTTGCCAGCATTCAGTTGGGCAC
>NZ_JBPYCR010000073.1:0-732 GCF_051846915.1 Virgibacillus sp. W0181 | reverse complement strand
ATCAGATCAACAAACGGCTTAATAACTATTGCATAACAATTGCAGTCCATTTAAGCTCTTCAAAAAAATATAATAATGAAGGGCGTAGCTTAGTGTTGCCTTTTATAGACAAGTGTTTTCATACAAAAGTATGAATTTTTACGCATAGCTGTCTAGCTTCGACGTACAGGATGTTCTAGTGCAAATTTTTTCGGTGGGACGAGCATTTATGCGCAGTCCCAGGCGGAGCCACAGGACGTGGCGTTCTAAGCCTGCTAGCCCAGAAACTAGGCGACTTCCCGCAGCGCCTTACGATAAAGAAGACTTGCCGAAAGGCTTTAGACAGAGGCTTAGTCGCCCTTATGCCCTTGGGTGAAAGTTATCATCGATTCGGTAAGACAAAGGAAGGCCAACTAAAAACGGGCTTTGCGCCCAACGTCGGCATACCCCTTTTGCAGGGGCATGATTCCTTTATCTCGGGATGATTTGGAATGTTCGATTAAAACCGCCACTTTGCGTGGCAAATCTTTACGGTGGGGCGAAAGCGAAGCTACAGTCCCAACATCGAACCACCAGCTCCCGTCTGGCGCAGTCGCTACGTTTCTAAGCGGGGCGCTTGCGCTTTTTTAAAAGATAAGAATGTATATAATTTTCCGCATATCTGTCTAGCTTCGACGTACAGGATGTTCTAGTGCAAATCTTTTCGGTGGGGCGAGCATTTACGCGCAGTCCCAGGCGGAGCCACAGGACGTG
>NZ_JBPYCR010000072.1:0-875 GCF_051846915.1 Virgibacillus sp. W0181 | reverse complement strand
GCATGAAGCCGGAATCGCTAGTAATCGCGGATCAGCATGCCGCGGTGAATACGTTCCCGGGCCTTGTACACACCGCCCGTCACACCACGAGAGTCGGCAACACCCGAAGTCGGTGAGGTAACCTTTTAGGGGCCAGCCGCCGAAGGTGGGGCCAATGATTGGGGTGAAGTCGTAACAAGGTAGCCGTATCGGAAGGTGCGGCTGGATCACCTCCTTTCTAAGGATAACTAGGAAGCGAAAGCGCCTGGTCATCGACGTACAGACTGGACGTCTCCTGACAAGATAAAGGAAACACGATGAGCCTTTTGGCGAATCGATGTTGACTTATCGTAGGAAGGAGAAGGAAGTCTGCTAGTCGATAGGCGCTTGACCTGGACTACGGAAGCCGATTAAGTTCGCCACATCGTGTGGCAACATCGGTATGACCTGCATCCTGCAGGCCTAAGACATACGAAGTTGTTTGTTCAGTTTTGAGGGAGTAAATACCTCAATCGCATGACCCTGCCACTATAAAGTGTAAGGTTAAGGATCTTCTGTTAAAAACCGCCACATCGTGTGGCGAACACAGAAGTCACCACGTCTTGTGGAAGCTTGTACCTTGAAAACTAAATAAGAATTGAGTAATCAATGACATCAACAGAAAGTAAAGCGTTACAGCTTATTTACGTTAGTTAAGTGAATAAGGGCGCACGGTGGATGCCTTGGTACTAGGAGCCGAAGAAGGACGGGACTAACACCGATATGTCCCGGGGAGTCGTAAGTAGACATTGATCCGGGAATTTCCGAATGGGGCAACCCGCTATTCGTAATGGAATAGCACATGGACCTGAATACATAGGGTGCATGAGGCATACCCGGGGAACTGAAACATCTCA
>NZ_JBPYCR010000071.1:0-1027 GCF_051846915.1 Virgibacillus sp. W0181 | reverse complement strand
TCTGGACACGCCGATAGCCCAGCGTGATCGGTAAATATCACTGATTTCATCCGCATCCAAATCAAAACGATTCGTGATTAAGCGAAGGATATTTCCTTTTGTATCTGTTACTTCAATGAGCCGAAAAACATTCTCAGCCCGATTTTGAGTCGTGCCAATGTAGACCATTTTATCAGAAAGCACATTGGAATCTGCTGGACATTCAAAGGTTTGAACATCGCGTGTAACTGCATTTTTCTTCAATCGAGAGGCGAAGAAGTATCCGTCGTCGGTCATTCGATCAAATCGTTCATAGTCGACATAGCCGCGGTCAAATACATACATGGCATCTTTTTCGTCCACCAAGACTTCCATCTGGTTTCTGTCATGTGCGCTTGCAACCGTCATGACTGCCTTGTCTGGATAAACGGCATCTTTATCCATGAATACAAGCCGTAAATGTAGTTTGACACCCGCTTTTGTTTTCCGAAACTTCGCCCACTTATAATGCGTTAGATTAAGTGGCAGCGTACTTGAATCAATGATTTTCAATGGCACCCGCTGGGTGCAACTGTGGTGATAACTTTTGATTTGTGCCACCAAATCCATAAAAATTGTCGCAAGAATCGATGGATCCATTTCATTATTTTTACGGGATAACTGCGAAGCACTGATCGATGCAAACCCAAGTTCTTGTTGTAGTTCCCCATTCAAAAGCGCATCACTCATTGCATGCAGACTTTCCGTTTCATGTAGCTGCGCTAGCAGCATCATCTTAATGTAGGAAGCAGTGGTTAACTTCTTTGTGTAATGATCTTGTTTGGTTAAACTTACGTGCTCATCCAATTTTTTAAAATTAATAGGGCTTATCCATTTACCAAATGATGATTTTCGTGTATTCTTGTCCATATCTGTTATCCTTTGTAATGGGATTTGGACAGGAACCACCTGTCTCTCCATTATAAAGGATTTTTTATTGGAGAAAAAGCAAATTACTGATCATTGGGAATATTAGTAATTATTTGTTTTAATTAATGCAACGCTAGTG
>NZ_JBPYCR010000070.1:0-1483 GCF_051846915.1 Virgibacillus sp. W0181 | reverse complement strand
GCATGAAGCCGGAATCGCTAGTAATCGCGGATCAGCATGCCGCGGTGAATACGTTCCCGGGCCTTGTACACACCGCCCGTCACACCACGAGAGTCGGCAACACCCGAAGTCGGTGAGGTAACCTTTTAGGGGCCAGCCGCCGAAGGTGGGGCCAATGATTGGGGTGAAGTCGTAACAAGGTAGCCGTATCGGAAGGTGCGGCTGGATCACCTCCTTTCTAAGGAAAAAAGAAAAGCGCAGGCATCCGTTTAACGTTGTACGGACTGGAGGGGCTTTGACTAGATAAAGGAAACACGCGAAACGGAAGTGGAGCGATGTTGACTTATCGTAGGAGAAGACCTGAAGTCCGCTAGACGTTGGATGCCGGAGCTAGACAGAATACGACATACGAAGTTGTTTCGTTCAGTTTTGAAGGAATAATTTTAAATATTAGATGGGCCTGTAGCTCAGCTGGTTAGAGCGCACGCCTGATAAGCGTGAGGTCGGTGGTTCGAGTCCACTCAGGCCCACCATCTAATCATGATTTACGGGGCCTTAGCTCAGCTGGGAGAGCGCCTGCCTTGCACGCAGGAGGTCAGCGGTTCGATCCCGCTAGGCTCCATTTCGTACCTTGAAAACTAAATAAGAATCGAGTAATCAATGACATCAACAGAAAGTAAAGCGTTACAGCTTATTTACGTTAGTTAAGTGAATAAGGGCGCACGGTGGATGCCTTGGTACTAGGAGCCGAAGAAGGACGGGACTAACACCGATATGTCCCGGGGAGTCGTAAGTAGACATTGATCCGGGAATTTCCGAATGGGGCAACCCGCTATTCGTAATGGAATAGCACATGGATCTGAATACATAGGATGCATGAGGCATACCCGGGGAACTGAAACATCTCAGTACCCGGAGGAAGAGAAAGCAAACGCGATTTCCCAAGTAGCGGCGAGCGAAACGGAACGAGCCCAAACCAGCCGGTTTACCGGTTGGGGTTGTAGGACACTTCATATGGAGTTACCAAGAAATACGTTAGATGAATCGCCTTGGAAAAGGCAGCCAAAGAAGGTAAGAGCCCTGTAGTTGAAAACGTGTTTCCTCCGAAGTGGATCCTGAGTACGGCGGAACACGAGAAATTCCGTCGGAATCCGGGAGGACCATCTCCCAAGGCTAAATACTCCCTAGTGACCGATAGTGAACCAGTACCGTGAGGGAAAGGTGAAAAGCACCCCGGGAGGGGAGTGAAAGAGAACCTGAAACCGTGCGCTTACAAGTAGTCGGAGCGCATTTATGCGTGACGGCGTACCTTTTGTAGAATGGACCGGCGAGTTACGATCGTATGCAAGGTTAAGTGGAAGACACGGAGCCGCAGCGAAAGCGAGTCTGAATAGGGCGAATGAGTATGCGGTCGTAGACCCGAAACCGTGTGATCTACCCATGTCCAGGGTGAAGGTCAGGTAACACTGACTGGAGGCCCGAACCCACGTATGTTGAAAAATGC
>NZ_JBPYCR010000069.1:0-1738 GCF_051846915.1 Virgibacillus sp. W0181 | reverse complement strand
TTCTGTTGGCGATGCCCATTGATGAAACGATTCTTATTTAGTTTTCAAGGTAGGAATAAAAACACTTGATTTTTTCCAAGAAACAATTATAATAGAGATTGTCGCTAAAAAAGTATTGTCCACCTAGACGGAAGAATTGATCCGTAACGGTCTGGCAGTTATAGCGGAGAGGTCACACCTGTTCCCATACCGAACACAGCAGTTAAGCTCTCCAGCGCCGATGGTAGTTGAGGCTTTGCCTCTGCAAGAGTAGGACGCCGCCAGGCGAATATTTATAATTTAATTAACAAGTTACATGAGAAAACCTTAGTCCTGCCCTTTTTATAGTTGGGCCTCGACTGAGTTTTTTAATAATGAATGCTCAAAACCCGTAAAAAACAACATTTTCCACAGTAGCTCAGTGGTAGAGCAATCGGCTGTTAACCGATCGGTCGTAGGTTCGAATCCTACCTGTGGAGCCTTAATTATGCTTCCATAGCTCAGCAGGTAGAGTACTTCCATGGTAAGGAAGGGGTCGCCGGTTCAAATCCGGCTGGAAGCTTAATATAAAACGTTGATATGATGCCCTTTTCTCAAGTGAGGAAGAGAGCGTCATATTTTTGCTTCCACCTCTTTTGGTAGGCGTTGGAAGTTCACTGTCCTTAATGGCTACAAGGTGTCATAACTTATATTTATAAATAATGTAAATGTAATTTAGTTGAGTGAATTTCATAATTACTAGTCCTTACCGGACAAGGCATTCAAAGTACAAATAGGAGGTACCTCCCCAAATCTTGTATAATAGTAGTTGATCAAAGACTAACCAAAATACTGGAGGAGTACTCCCTATGACCATTATACGGCAACCAAGTTTATTTAGCATCGAAGAATTATACGATATGGAACCGACCCAAAAATATAATGCAATATAAAGTTAGTAAAATATCACGTTACGGTGCACCTACTGAACTGAATTATGCAACCATGATTAATTCTATTTTTATTCGTTATGTAGAACGCATTCCAACGATTAAAGATTTAATCAAGCGTCTTAATGATGATAATGCTTTCAAGGCTTAACTGCGGATTTTTGGTTCCAGATAACATTTCATCTGAAGCGTCTTATTCTCGACTTCCGACTAAATTAAGTGAATCCAGTATCATACAAGAAGTTCAAGAGAAGCTCACCATTCATGCCATCGCAGAAGGGGTTATCATTGATGACACAGTTGCCATTGATACAACCCATTTTGATGCCCGTGATCAAACACCACCTAAAGAAGAAAAGACCAAATCTAAATCAAAGAAACGTGGACGTAAGTCCAAACTAGAACGGAAAAAATGGCTAGCAGAACAAGGTGAAAAAGAACTACAAAAAAACTCCTCAAAATCCAAAATGAGGCGTGAAGAAAAACAGCGAAGGTAAAAATGAATTCTGGTTTGGTTACAAAGGCCATATAGCTCCAAGTTAGCAGCAGATCGCATTAGTGCACAACTATACCAAGAGCTAGCCATTTAAATATGAAAAAACTCCATATTTAAAAATTCTGTAGGTCTTTGTATTTTTAAAAGGCTCTACAATAAATAGTGTTGGTGAAGAAAATTCACTAACACTATTTTTTAGTATAAAAATAGAAAACAAGTGAGTTTCCCTTTAGAATTAAAGTCGACCAAAACCAAATCCAGGAGGGAAATCACTTGTCTTATTCTAAGAATATAAAAGTTTTACTCGATATACAAGATAAAAACATTACGATTG
>NZ_JBPYCR010000068.1:0-1753 GCF_051846915.1 Virgibacillus sp. W0181 | reverse complement strand
CGTGTCTCAGTCCCAGTGTGGCCGATCACCCTCTCAGGTCGGCTACGCATCGTTGCCTTGGTAGGCTGTTATCCTACCAACTAGCTAATGCGCCGCAGGCCCATCTGCAAGTGACAGCTAATGCCGCCTTTTACCGAGCAATCAGGAGATTACTCGGATCATCCGGTATTAGCTCGCGTTTCCGCGAGTTATCCCGGTCTTGCAGGCAGGTTGCCTACGTGTTACTCACCCATCCGCCGCTCGTTCCACAGGCTTCCTCCCGAAGGATTCCGCCTGCTTCCCGCGCTTGACTTGCATGTATTAGGCACGCCGCCAGCGTTCGTCCTGAGCCAAGATCAAACTCTCCATAAAAGTTTGTGCGATGATTAACACCGGTTAATCACCTTTATATCTTAGCTTGTTTCATTTATAGTCAGCTTCCTTAATAGAAAGATCTGACTTGTAGAGGAAAAACACGGAGGTGTTTTTCACTCTGACATACGAGTTGTTTTGTTCAGTTTTCAAGGAGCAAATAACAATATTATATGGTGGAGCCTAGCGGGATCGAACCGCTGACCTCCTGCGTGCAAGGCAGGCGCTCTCCCAGCTGAGCTAAGGCCCCAAATTGAAACTTTATTAAAATGGTCGGGAAGACAGGATTTGAACCTGCGACCCCATGGTCCCAAACCATGTGCTCTACCAAGCTGAGCTACTTCCCGTTAAATACGCGCCCGAGAGGAGTCGAACCCCTAACCTCTTGATCCGTAGTCAAGCGCTCTATCCAATTGAGCTACGGGCGCTAATGGTGCCGAGGGCCGGAATCGAACCGGCACGGTAGTACACCTACCGCAGGATTTTAAGTCCTGTGCGTCTGCCATTTCCGCCACCCCGGCATTCCGGCATTGTTCAATATTATTCTGGAGCGGAAGACGGGATTCGAACCCGCGACCCCCACCTTGGCAAGGTGGTGTTCTACCACTGAACTACTTCCGCAGTTGAAACGCATATTCATCTTTTTTAGTTTGTCACATTATGCTTATGCAATGGCTCTTTACAGATAAATGTTTATTGATTAAATGGTGCGGGTGAAGGGAGTTGAACCCCCACGTCCGAAGACACTAGATCCTAAGTCTAGCGCGTCTGCCGATTCCGCCACACCCGCACAACATGGTGAGCCATACAGGAATCGAACCTGTGACCCTCTGATTAAAAGTCAGATGCTCTACCGACTGAGCTAATGGCTCTTTAAAACAAAACTTGGGTTATAACTTACTCCCAATTAAACTTCCCAATACAGCAAATATTATTTATAATACATAGCTCTATCAGTTTGGTCAATTAGTACAATCTTTCACTTTAATGGTGCCGGCCAGAGGACTTGAACCCCCAACCTACTGATTACAAGTCAGTTGCTCTACCAGTTGAGCTAGGCCGGCATTAACAGTTGTATTTTGAATGTTCTTTAATTGTCAATTTACATGTAACAATACAGTCAATGGTGGAGGATGCAGGGCTCGAACCTGCGACCCCTTGCTTGTAAGGCAAGTGCTCTCCCAGCTGAGCTAATCCTCCAAGTAAAAAAGTCAAAATTTTATAGCTAGTACATTTATTATGACTAATTTTAATGAAAAACGATAAAACATATTCGCCTGGCGGCGTCCTACTCTTGCAGAGGCAAAGCCTCAACTACCATCGGCGCTGGAGAGCTTAACTGCTGTGTTCGGTATGGGAACAGGTGTGACCTCTCCGCTATAACTGCCAGACCGTTACGGAT
>NZ_JBPYCR010000067.1:0-1861 GCF_051846915.1 Virgibacillus sp. W0181 | reverse complement strand
ATCGAGTAGGAGGGAGTAGTTAGCCCCCGTCCTCTCACACCACCGTACGTACGGATCCGTATACGGCGGTTTAATTTTATTCTATACATGTACTTTGTTATAATGTTCAATACAAGATATTAATCCAAATCTTGATAGCCTCGCGTTTGTAATGGTGGTTGTAAGAATCCAGGAATATGCGATTCTTATTGCCCCTTTGCTCGTGTGGCTATTTTTGTATGCATTATATTTATCCATACCTAATTTGATTAAATTCTTCCGACGATTTTTGGCTGTTTTCCATTTCTGCCAAATGCACATTCTTACTCGTACCCTTGTGTGTGAATCAATTTTCATTAGTAAGCTCTTCATGTGACCGACTTTAAAGTAGTTTACCCAGCCGCGAATTAGTTGGTTAATTCTTTCCACTTGATACTTCGTATCAACACTCCAATTCTTTCGTGTGAGTTGTTTTAATTTATACTTAAAGTTAGCGACTGATTTACGGTGTGGCTTTGCTTTGTATAGACGGTTCTGATAGTCCCTAAAGAATCCAAACCCTAAGAATTTCATGTTCGGGTTGTTAGGTTTAGTTACTTTTGATTTGGTCGTGTTCACTATTAGACCAAGTTTTTCTTCAATGTAATTCGTCACTGATCTCATTACACGTCTAGCTGCCATTTCACTTTTAACCATGATAATGCAGTCATCTGCATATCTTACAAATCGCAATCCACGACTCTCCAATTCTTTATCAAGTTCATTCAACATGATATTACTAAGTAGTGGAGAAAGATTTCCTCCTTGCGGAGTTCCAATCACCGTTTCTTTATATTCGTCATTGATTTGCACACCACTCACTAAGTACTTTCGGATAAGCGATATGACATCACCATCGGTTATCGTTCTTGATATTAAGTTCATTAATCTATCATGATTCACAGTATCAAAGAAGCGTTCTAAATCAATATCTACTATCCATTCGTAGCCGTCATTCATGTACTCTAATGCTTGTAGTATAGCCATTTCTGCATACCGCCTGGGTCTAAAACCGTAGCTGTTGTCGCTGAATTGACTATCAAATATCGGAGTAAGAACTTGAGATATTGCTTGTTGTACGACTCGGTCGACTACCGAAGGTATTCCCAAGAGACGCGTTGCACCATCAGGCTTGGCAATTTCAACTCTTAAGACTGGTTGTGGTTTGTATCTTCGCTCCCGGATTTCTAGGATGATTTTCTCCCTATTTCTCGCTAAGTATCCTCCTAGCTCATCTATAGTCATTCCGTCGACACCAGCTGCCCCTTTGTTTTTGATTACTTGTTTATAGGCATCATTCAGATTGTTTTTATCAAGAATTTTGTCTAGTATTGCACGTTTATGCATGTATGTTATATCCTTTCTTTCTCGTGAAGCTGGTATCCACTTTCATGCTTTGGCCAGTGGTCTTTTGCCATCTTCCAATAGAGATTTCTATAACGATAAAATTATTCAGCCCTTCATTCTTTCTAGCTTTCGCTAGATTTCTTCACTACTACGGCTTCTGCTGACTTCTCGTTTTCCAGGCATACATCACTGTATACTTTTGGGATAGAGAAACGAGACCTCCCCAGTTAAGGTGCGAACTCTTTCCCTCTATCTATCTGCCATATATACACCACATGATCGTTGTAGCTATTGGACTTCAGCTTCTTTTGCAGCCTTACCCTCATGTGTTGCCTCTTATATGGTTTCTGTTCGTCAGACCAGAGGTTTGCCTCGAGCTTCCTTCAGATTCCGCCTCACGGTGGACACCCTTGCTTTTGGCTATGTGCTTACCGCTACAAGGTCGCACTTGGGACTTTCACCCATTAGAGTTCGCCCATGCTGGGCGAACAAAAAA
>NZ_JBPYCR010000066.1:0-1906 GCF_051846915.1 Virgibacillus sp. W0181 | reverse complement strand
TCATTCATGTACTCTAATGCTTGTAGTATAGCCATTTCTGCATACCGCCTGGGTCTAAAACCGTAGCTGTTGTCGCTGAATTGACTATCAAATATCGGAGTAAGAACTTGAGATATTGCTTGTTGTACGACTCGGTCGACTACCGAAGGTATTCCCAAGAGACGCGTTGCACCATCAGGCTTGGCAATTTCAACTCTTAAGACTGGTTGTGGTTTGTATCTTCGCTCCCGGATTTCTAGGATGATTTTCTCCCTATTTCTCGCTAAGTATCCTCCTAGCTCATCTATAGTCATTCCGTCGACACCAGCTGCCCCTTTGTTTTTGATTACTTGTTTATAGGCATCATTCAGATTGTTTTTATCAAGAATTTTGTCTAGTATTGCACGTTTATGCATGTATGTTATATCCTTTCTTTCTCGTGAAGCTGGTATCCACTTTCATGCTTTGGCCAGTGGTCTTTTGCCATCTTCCAATAGAGATTTCTATAACGATAAAATTATTCAGCCCTTCATTCTTTCTAGCTTTCGCTAGATTTCTTCACTACTACGGCTTCTGCTGACTTCTCGTTTTCCAGGCATACATCACTGTATACTTTTGGGATAGAGAAACGAGACCTCCCCAGTTAAGGTGCGAACTCTTTCCCTCTATCTATCTGCCATATATACACCACATGATCGTTGTAGCTATTGGACTTCAGCTTCTTTTGCAGCCTTACCCTCATGTGTTGCCTCTTATATGGTTTCTGTTCGTCAGACCAGAGGTTTGCCTCGAGCTTCCTTCAGATTCCGCCTCACGGTGGACACCCTTGCTTTTGGCTATGTGCTTACCGCTACAAGGTCGCACTTGGGACTTTCACCCATTAGAGTTCGCCCATGCTGGGCGAACAAAAAAGCACCAGCAAGATGCCGATGCTTTAAATCTGTTAAGTGCTTTATAAGCTTAACGTTGATTTGAACCAACTTGAAACAAAAAGCTTCTGTAAACGTTGATATATCAACAAGTTGATTAACGTTTTGAGAAATATCAGGATGAATTTCATATATAGTCAATCAAGCTCAATCCATCTATATCAAGGTTTCGCCATTTTATAAATGGATAAAGATGGATGGAAGTTGACTGAAACTGATAGCACTTGAACCAATTTGAACCACCAGATGCTGGTTGAATACGCTTTAAAGCTTTATCCCAAAAATAAACTATAATTATTCATTCTGCCATAAATTATATATTTGTGTTCTTTTATTAAATGCTTCTTGTCCACCTTCCATAATATCAACGATTTTACTTTGAATGTCTTTATTATCAATACTTCCATATTCTGCAATTATTTGTTTTTCATCATAAGAAACAGCTATTACCTGCTCAGCGTCACCTAAAACCGGAATATTAGCATTATGTGTCGCAAAAATAAACTGAACTTCAGGCTTCCTTTCTTTTACCTTGGTGATTATTTCATTATAAATTACTTGGTTATCTAAATCATCCTCTGGTTGATCTATCATTATTAGGTTATTATCTTTTTGAGATAAAATGAAAAGAACTAATGCTGATGCCCTTTGTCCAATAGAATGTTTTGCTATAGGTTTTCCGTGATACTTTATTTCAATCTGGTTAGGGGTTCTGATATTTAATAGTTCACTATAGTTTTCTTTGATTTTGTCTTTTAACTTTGATAATTGAGTTTCAGTTACTAGACCAGAAGTTATTTTAGAGCCTTCTAATAAAATATCAACTATAAGAGCCGCGAAATCAGAATGGTTTTCACTTATAGTTTTGTAAGTACTCTGATTTATATTAGATCCTCTAAATGATTGTATTAATTTATCGAGAAAGGCCTTTTTATTACCTTTAAAATTAATACTTAACTCTAGTGCGTTTTGATTTGAATTTATCTTTTCAATCTCAT
>NZ_JBPYCR010000065.1:0-2097 GCF_051846915.1 Virgibacillus sp. W0181 | reverse complement strand
CATTAATAATAAAATCAAAGTATTAAATCGAGTTGCATATGGCTACCAAAACTTTAATAACTTTAAAAATAGAATTATGCTTCATTTCAAGTTAAAAGCAATTGTAAACCAACAAAAAGAATCTGTTAATCCTGCCGCTTAAGCGGCAAGATTAACAGATCCCGAATCATTAATATTTTAGCGACCTTAATTCAGCCACCAACACTATTTGACAAAGAGCCAAAATTTGAGGAAAGCGGCTTACTTAAAATTGCACTTATTTGTTCATGCGACCATTGAATGACCTATTGCCCTATTAAAAGTAAAAATACGCTTTGACAGTTTCTATTAAACCATAAAAGCGCAGTCATATATGAACTATCGATACCAGTGGCCGGTCTCGAACCGGCACTCCCGAAGGAACGGGATTTTGAGTCCCGCGCGTCTGCCAATTCCGCCACACTGGCATGTGTTTGGAGGCGGCAACCGGATTTGAACCGGTGATAGAGGTTTTGCAGACCTCTGCCTTACCACTTGGCTATGCCGCCTTATAACAATAAAGCGGAAGACGGGATTCGAACCCGCGACCCCCACCTTGGCAAGGTGGTGTTCTACCACTGAACTACTTCCGCATAAATGGCTGGGCTACTAGGATTCGAACCTAGGAATGACGGGATCAAAACCCGATGCCTTACCGCTTGGCGATAGCCCAATGTAATGTTATACGAAAATATAAAATGGGGCGACCGGTGGGATTTGAACCCACGCATGCCGGAGCCACAATCCGGTGCGTTAACCACTTCGCCACGATCGCCATTATTATATTAAATTCCCAAGAATATATGGCAGGGGTAGTAGGAATCGAACCCACATCAAAGGTTTTGGAGACCTTCGTTTTACCATTAAACTATACCCCTAAGTTTATTATGGTGGAGGGGGGCAGATTCGAACTGCCGAACCCGATGGGAGCGGATTTACAGTCCGCCGCGTTTAGCCACTTCGCTACCCCTCCACAGCTAATTTGATGGTGGCTCGAGACGGAATCGAACCGCCGACACAAGGATTTTCAGTCCTTTGCTCTACCGACTGAGCTATCGAGCCATATGGCGATCCGGACGGGACTCGAACCCGCGACCTCCAGCGTGACAGGCTGGCATTCTAACCAACTGAACTACCGGACCGTTTTGTAACTTACTTATATCCATTGTTTGTTTATTAATACTACTAATTAATTTTTAAAGAATTGACAAAAACGCTATTTAGTGTAGGGAGTTAGAGCAAATTGGTTGTACTTCTAAGCACCACAATTTTCAACTAGCGCTAGAGATTACTCGGCGTAGTTAGTTGAATAATTTGGTTGCGGGGGCAAGATTCGAACTTGCGACCTTTGGGTTATGAGCCCAACGAGCTGCCAGACTGCTCCACCCCGCGATATAAAATAATATAATTTGTGAAGATCGCTTTGTTAGTTGATCTTCAACGGCAATTATACTCACTGCTCTACCTTATGATTTAACTTAGAAATGGTGGAGGATGCAGGGCTCGAACCTGCGACCCCTTGCTTGTAAGGCAAGTGCTCTCCCAGCTGAGCTAATCCTCCGACACAAAGTTTTTGATAGTACATGTTTACTGCGACAAGGTATTACGTTCTTAACTTACCATACTTATAATGGTGACCCGTACGGGATTCGAACCCGTGATACCGCCGTGAAAGGGCGGTGTCTTAACCACTTGACCAACGGGCCAATAACACATGTATCTGGCGGAGAGCGAGGGATTCGAACCCTCGAGACCGTGTTACCGGCCTACACGATTTCCAATCGTGCTCCTTCGACCAGCTCGGACAGCTCTCCATGGCTCCACAGGTAGGATTCGAACCTACGACCGATCGGTTAACAGCCGATTGCTCTACCACTGAGCTACTGTGGAATATAAATTTTCTTAATAAGAGCTGTTGAAAAATATTTAAAATTAATTTTTAAAAACACTTCGCCTGGCGGCGTCCTACTCTTGCAGAGGCAAAGCCTCAACTACCATCGGCGCTGGAGAGCTTAACTGCTGTGTTCGGTATGGGAACAGGTGTGACCTCTCCGCTATAACTGCCAGACCGTTACGGAT
>NZ_JBPYCR010000064.1:0-5235 GCF_051846915.1 Virgibacillus sp. W0181 | reverse complement strand
CCATGAATACAAGCCGTAAATGTAGTTTGACACCCGCTTTTGTTTTCCGAAACTTCGCCCACTTATAATGCGTTAGATTAAGTGGCAGCGTACTTGAATCAATGATTTTCAATGGCACCCGCTGGGTGCAACTGTGGTGATAACTTTTGATTTGTGCCACCAAATCCATAAAAATTGTCGCAAGAATCGATGGATCCATTTCATTATTTTTACGGGATAACTGCGAAGCACTGATCGATGCAAACCCAAGTTCTTGTTGTAGTTCCCCATTCAAAAGCGCATCACTCATTGCATGCAGACTTTCCGTTTCATGTAGCTGCGCTAGCAGCATCATCTTAATGTAGGAAGCAGTGGTTAACTTCTTTGTGTAATGATCTTGTTTGGTTAAACTTACGTGCTCATCCAATTTTTTAAAATTAATAGGGCTTATCCATTTACCAAATGATGATTTTCGTGTATTCTTGTCCATATCTGTTATCCTTTGTAATGGGATTTGGACAGGAACCACCTGTCTCTCCATTATAAAGGATTTTTTATTGGAGAAAAAGTAAATTACTGATCATTGGGAATATTGGTAATTATTTGTTTTAATTAATGCAACGCTAGTGACATTAGATATAAATTGCGACGTAACCTGCAGGTAGTAATTGTCTTGTCGCTACGGAAATATACTGCGCTTTCCGCGGGCGGCTGGTGAGCCTCCTCGTGCTTCCGCACTGTGGGGTCTCACCGATGCCTTTCCTCCCGCTGGAGTCTCCGTATATTTCCTTCGCTAGTGAGGGTTTCCATAATAGCACATCTGAACTGCATAATTGCACTATTAAAGATGGTTGTTTGGAGCGGAGGGCAGTTGACTCCAGCGGGAAAAGCAACAGCTGAAAATCCCGCAGGAAGCGGTTTTTGCTTCCGAGGAAGTTGAAGCGTTGCCCGCGGAAAGCAACTGTCCGCAGCGTAAAACAACCTACCGGTCGTCACAGTTTACATCGACTACGAACAAAGCAATAAACTATGAAAAAACAGCCATCAGAAAAGACTCTCATAAATGAAAGATCTTCACCCTACCTTTTCCAACGTCTTGTTAACCATTCGATCAGTTGTATAATAATAGACAACATCATCTTTATACATAAAATTTACATTTTTGATTGTAACCTATAAAATAAGGGTAGAATGTTGTATTGAAAGGAGCACTAAAATTATGTCTGGTGAAAAACAACTATTTTCCACAGAAATCGGCGGGAATAAATTTACTGTCGAAATTGGAGAATTTGCCAAGCAGTCAAATGGCGCTTGCATGATTCATTACGGGGATACATCTGTATTATCTGTAGCAACAGCATCAAAGGAACCGAAAGATTTACCTTTTTTTCCATTAACAGTTAACTATGAGGAGAGACTTTACGCTGTTGGGAAAATACCCGGTGGATTTATAAAAAGAGAAGGACGTCCAAGCGAAAAAGCGGTCTTAACATCACGCTTAATTGATCGTCCCATTCGCCCATTATTTCCGGATGGTTTTAGAAACGAAGTTCAAGTTATTAGTACCGTTATGAGTGTTGATCAAGATAGCTCTTCGGAAATAGCAGCGATGATTGGTTCATCGATTGCACTATCGGTTTCCGATATTCCATTCGATGGCCCAATAGCAGGGGTTAAAATTGGTCGTATCGACGGCGAATTTATTATTAATCCAACTATCGAACAGCAAGAATCAAGTGATATTGATTTAACAGTGGCCGGTACAAAAGATGCTATTAACATGGTTGAAGCTGGTGCAGACGAAATTGAAGAAGCTATTATATTAGAAGCGATTATGTTTGGTCATGAAGAGATTAAACGCCTTGTACAGTTTCAAGAGGAAATTGTAGCAGCAACTGGTGTGGAAAAATCAGATATTACTGTTTTTGAAACAGACGAAGAAATTGCTGCTAAAGTAGAACAAGCTTTTAAAGATGAGTTAATAGCTGCTATTCAAGTAATTGAAAAGCATGAACGTGAAGAGGCTATTAGCAAAGTGAAAGATGCTGCATTGGAAAGCTTCGATGAAGAAGATGAAACGGTTATTAAACAAGTTAAATCTGTGTTGGACAAGATGGTAAAAGAAGAAGTCCGGCGCTTGATCACCCAGGAAAAAGTTCGCCCGGACGGCCGGAAACCAGATGAAATTCGTCCGCTAGCTTCGAGAATTAATGTATTGCAGCGCACACATGGTTCGGGACTTTTTACACGTGGACAAACTCAAGTACTCAGTATATGCACACTTGGAGCGCTTGGTGATGTACAAATATTGGATGGTCTAGACTTGGAAGAGTCTAAACGTTTTATGCACCATTATAACTTTCCACGATATAGCGTTGGAGAAACAGGACCGATTCGCGGGCCGGGACGCCGGGAAATTGGGCATGGCGCATTAGGAGAAAGAGCTCTTGAAAAGGTAATCCCGTCTGATAAAGATTTTCCTTATACAATCCGACTTGTATCGGAAGTGCTTGAATCGAACGGGTCTTCTTCACAAGCAAGTATTTGCGCTAGTACACTTGCTATGATGGATGCTGGAGTACCAATTAAGGCACCTGTAGCCGGTATTGCTATGGGACTTGTGAAAACCGGAGAAGATTATTCTATCTTAACGGATATTCAAGGAATGGAAGATGCACTTGGTGATATGGACTTTAAAGTTGCCGGTACTGAAAAAGGGATTACCGCGTTACAAATGGATATTAAAATTGAAGGACTGTCAAAAGAAATTTTAGAAGAATCGTTGTCACAGGCTAAGAAAGGCCGAATGGCAATATTGAATTCGATGATAGAAACGATTGGGGAACCTAAATCGGAATTATCACAATATGCACCGAAAATATTAACAATGAAAATTAACCCGGATAAAATTCGTGATGTTATCGGACCGAGCGGTAAACAAATTAACCAAATCATTGATGAAACCGGTGTGAAAATTGATATTGAACAAGATGGCAGTGTCTTTATATCCTCAACAGATGCTAGCATGAATGAAAAGACCAAAAAGATTATTGAAGATCTAGTTAGAGAAGTAGAAACAGGTCAAATGTATTTGGGGACAGTGAAGCGAATTGAAAAGTTTGGAGCTTTTGTTGAATTATTCAAAGGAAAAGACGGTTTGGTCCACATTTCCGAACTTGCAGAAAGCAGGACAAACAAAGTAGAAGATGTTGTTGCCATTGGTGATAAAATCATGGTTAAAGTAAAAGAGATCGATAATCAGGGACGGGTAAATTTATCCCGAAAAGCTGTTCTAAAGGAAGAAAGAGAAAATAAAGAAAAAGCCAAAACAAAATAAATTTTATAATAAGACGAGAAGCTGGAATGCCAGTTTCTTTTTTATTGTGCGCCAGGCATGGCGACTATCTAGGTGGTGAAAGTCCACTGTGGAGGTACACATCAACCAGCCACTAGAGAAGCGCAAGGCGCTTGCCGTGAGGCAAGAGCTGAAGGAAGCGTGTATCAAAATCTTGGCCCGACGAACAGAAATCTGATATCAAGGCTTTATGGAAGGATAAGGCTCCAATACAAGTCGAAGTCCAAAAGATGTGCGTAATTCTATAAAGTAAATCAGACGGGTAAAAGAGGAAAGATAGTCGTCTTACCCTGGGAGATCTCGCGAACAGTTGAGGAGTCCCCTAATAAGAAAACTGGTCGAAAAAGGTTTATCGTGAGAAGTCAGCCGAAGCCATAGTAATGATGCAAATCATGAAGGGCTGAACGATTTATAGTGTTTCTAACGCCATAGATGCGTGAGAGATAAACTTCAGAATATGTTAATGAGGAAAGTATGAGCGTATCTCAAAGGATACTCAAAAGAGAAGTGTCTCTCATTACAGAAAGGACCGGGAAGAAACGAGTATGGAACTTTTAGAGGAAATTCTAAGTAACAATAATATGAATGAAGCCTACAAACAAGTGTATCGAAATAAAGGTGCAAGTGGTGTAGATGGCGTAGCGATTGATGACCTAGCACATCATCTCTACAAACATAAAGATGAACTGCGAAGCCAAATCCGGAAAAGAAAGTATCAACCAATGCCTGCGCTACGAGTGGAGATACCCAAAGACAATGGCAAGATGCGTAAACTAGGTATTCCAACGGTCGTGGATAGGGTGGTACAACAGGCTATCAGCCAAAAACTTAGCCCTATATTTGAAAAGCAATTCAGCGAATATAGTTTTGGCTTCAGGCCAAGAAGAAGTTGCGAAATGGCAGTGACTCAAGCGCTGGAATATATGAATGATGGATATAGTTGGTTAGTGGATATTGACTTGGAAAGGTTCTTTGACACAGTTCACCATGATAAGCTGATGAGGATTATTTCTCACACCATTAAAGATGGCGATGTCATATCTCTTATCCGAAAATACCTTGTAAGTGGTGTCATGGTCAATGGAAAATATGAAGATACACCAATCGGAACACCGCAAGGTGGGAACCTTAGTCCGCTTTTAAGTAACATCATGTTGAATGAGCTGGATAAGGAACTAGAATCAAGAGGGCTGCACTTCGTTAGATATGCAGATGATAGTATCATCTTTGTTAGAAGTGAAAAAGCAGCAAATCGTGTGCTGGCTTCTATTACGAAATTTATTGAAAAGAAGCTAGGATTGATTGTGAACATGGAGAAGAGTAAAATTTCCCGTCCCGGAAAAACAAAATTCTTGGGATTTGGATTCTACTATGACTCAAATAAAAAGAAATATCAACCAAGACCACATCAGCAATCCATTCAGAAATTCCAAAGAAGGCTTAGACAACTAACCAAACGCAACCATAGCATATCTTTGGATGAGAGAATCATTAAACTAAAGCAAGTCATCCAGGGATGGATTAACTATTTCAAAATAGCCAACATGAAATCGACACTTGGAACAATAGATGCAAAATTGCGCTCTAGAATTCGAGTTATTATTTGGAAACAGTGGAAGAACAATAAAAAGAGAATAAAATCTCTTGTACAACTTGGAATTCCAGAGGAGGAAGCCAAAGGCTTAACCTATTGTCGAAAAGGTTATCGATTCATAGGACTATCAAAAGTGGTCCATAAGGCTTTATCCAACAAACGCCTAAGGCAAAGAGGAATTCCCTTTGCCCTAGACCACTATCTAAAAGTACACACTGTAATATAAATCGAACCGCCGTATACGGAGCCGTTTGTACGGTGGTGTGAGAGGGGTGGAAAATTATTTAATTTTCTCCTCTACTCGATT
>NZ_JBPYCR010000063.1:0-5807 GCF_051846915.1 Virgibacillus sp. W0181 | reverse complement strand
GTGATTTCCCTCCTGGATTTGGTTTTGGTCGACTTTAATTCTAAAGGGAAACTCACTTGTTTTCTATTTTTATACTAAAAAATAGTGTTAGTGAATTTTCTTCACCAACACTATTTATTGTAGAGCCAAAATAAGGAAACCAGTCAATCGCGGCACTGTACATGTACCGCAGTTGTTCGGGTTCCCTTGTGTTATCGTTAAGAATAGATTTTAAATTTCTATGAGACAGTCATTTTATATATTAATAGCTGCTGCATCAGTATTTGTAGCTTTCTTATGTCGTCCTTTACTGAACGGAATGCACATCGGTGTGCCGCAGAATGGATCGCAGGCAATATGACAGCGCAACCCAAAAACAGCGTGCACCAGATCCGGGGATATAATATCATCCGGATTACCTTCTTTATAAACCTGTTTATTTTTGATAGCGACGATATGATCTGCATAACGACAGGCAAGATTTAAGTCATGAAGAACCATGATAATCGTTCTGTTTTCTGTAACATTCAATTCGTGAAGTAAATCAAGAATATCAATTTGATGAGCCAAATCCAGATACGTTGTCGGTTCGTCCAGAAGCATAATGTCCGTATCTTGAGCAAGGCTCATAGCGATCCAGGCTCTTTGGCGCTGGCCGCCTGATAAATCATCGACTTTTTTATCAACAAATTCAACCATTCTTGTAGCGTTCAAGGCTTTATTTACTGCTTCTTCGTCGGCACTCGACCATTGCTGCATCCAGCTTTGATGTGGATAACGCCCTTGCTTGACAAGCTGAAGAACGGTAAGGCCTTCGGGGGCAATAGGAGATTGAGGCAAAATAGATAGATTTTGTGCTACCTTTTTCGTTGACATGCGGGATATGTTTTGACCGTCCAATACGACTGATCCGGATTGGGGCTTTAACAGACGAGCGAGTGATCGGAGCAATGTAGATTTTCCACAGCCGTTACTTCCGATAAATACAGTGACTTCCCCTTTTGGGATGCTTAAGTCAAGACCTTCTATAACACTACGCTCCCCATAGCCCAGGGTTAAATCTTTTGTCGAAATGGCATTCATTTGGTGATCCCCTTTCATGTCAAAGCTCGTTTTTGTAAAAAAATCCTATATGTTATCTAACATTAAAGTACTTTAGATTAGGAATAATTGAGTTATATTTATAACTCCGCACACTCTTTTACACATATCAAGTTTAGTTCAAATTAACACGTCTGTCAATGAGTTTGAGAATCATTTTCATTCATGTGTGCTTCAGGAATACGTACCGAAAGAGGGAGTGAATTTAAATGAAATCAATGTTCAAGAAATAGCATCACGACACTTAAAAAGATTGATTTGAATCGTCCAGCATTTCATCCATTAATTCCCGGTTCCACGCTTTCAGCTTATCGTTATGTGTAGAAACCATAGCAATCGTTCTGGCATCAGGTTTGATGTCATGCTTTGCTTTGTTAACTGCATTAGCTGCATCCTGATATGCGCCTGCGATTAGTTCAAGCTTCCCATCGAATCGTAACACATCTCCTGCCGCGTAGAGCCCGTTAACAGACGTTTCACCGTTGACATTCCCTTTGATGTACAGATCATCAAGCAAATTGATAGCGGGTCGGCTGTTTTTAAGCAGGCTTGTGTCTCTATGGTAGCCGTGATTAATGATCATTTCATCCACGTCTAAAAAGGTTTTCTCTCCTGTTGTTTGCTTTGTAAGCTCCACCTGTTCGACAATCGTTTGTTCTCCATCATTTGTTTTCAGGTTTGAGATAATTGTTTCGGGCATAAATTCTACGGTACTGGAAAGCAGATGTTTAATCATTGCTTCATGACCATCAAGTGCTTCTTTTCGGTAGATGAGATAAACCTTTTTGCAAATGCGTTCCAGTTCATTGGCCCAATCAATTGCCGTGTTTCCACCACCGGAAATGATAACTGTTTTATCTTTAAAGTCTTTAAGCGTTTCGACGGCATAATGAATGTTTGATGCTTCATAATCTCCCTTACCTTGAATCTGGATTTTTTTTGGATCTAAAATACCGCTTCCAACAGCAATAACCACCGTTTTTGAATAATGTTTCTGCCCCGAAGCAGCCTTGAGTACGAACGTCCCGTCATCCGTTTTGGTTAGGCCATCTATTCTTTCATTTAGAACAACTTCAGGGTCAAAAGTGAGCCCTTGTTGAATGGATTGCTCAATCAGCTGAGCACCCGTGATCGGCGGTATCCCACCGACATCCCACACCATCTTTTCCGGATACACACGCATTTTCCCGCCAAGCACTGATTTATATTCGATCACTTTTGTTTTCATGTCTCGCAATCCGCTGTAAAATGCTGCAAACAGCCCCGCAGCACCCCCGCCTATGATGGTCACGTCAAATATATTGTTTTGTTCCATTAGCTTCCACTCTCCCCATCGTACGTAATGGCTTTCATTTAGCTAGGTGTTCACACTGATCTGCGCACGTTACATTTTTCTTAATAAATAAAGTAAATATGGTGTCCCAATCAGTGCAACGACAAGACCGGATGGAATTTCTTTCGGAGCGAGCACCATGCGTCCCAAGAAGTCTGCCGCTACGAGCAGAATTCCACCAATAAACAAGCTGACGATAATAACCTTTTTATGTTCGAAACCAACAATCCGTCTTGCAATATGCGGGGCTAAAAGGCCGATAAAACCAATCGTTCCGACAACAGAAACACTAGCCGCTCCCATAGCAACACCAAGCAAAATAGCAAAAATTTTCGTCTTGGAGACTTTCAGGCCAAGTCCTAGTGCAATATCATCGCCAAATGACAGCACATCTAGCCGCCGAACAAGTAAAATACTAATTGGAATTGCCACGATTGCAACAACGATAACGATTTTTACATCATCCCAGCCTTTGCCGTAAGTAGAGCCGGCAAGCCACGTTAATGCAGGCGCAACCCCGATTTTTGCTCGGACAATGAGGATTTGAATGATCGCGGACCCAACCGCTGAAAGGGCAACACCTACTAATGCTAGAAGAATGGGATTCCATTTGGATTTTCTCGTCGCAAGCAAGATGATCGTAATGGCAATAAGTGAGCCGAATAAGGCTGCAAAAGGCAAAAACTTAATTGACACCGAAGGAAATAGAACGAGAAATATCATTGCGCCCGCTCCGCCTCCTGATGTAATACCTATTACAGACGGATCAGCGAGCGGATTTCGAAGCACCCCTTGTAATAGCACTCCGCTCATGGCAAGTAACATTCCAACGATAAATGCCGTCAAGATTCTCGGAATACGGAAATTAAATATAAATGTTGAAAAAACAGTTCCATCGAACCACTCTTCAATCGTTAAAAACGCCGTCCCGCCAAATGAAATGGCAAGGATAAGGACAGTGACTAGGGCTGCCATCAACGTACCTGTCACTATAAAGAATGGAACAGGCACTTCATAACCGCCCAAACGGCTTTCGCTCTGATGATATTGTTTACCTGCACGGTAGGCTAGGTACATGAGCCATGGACCACCGATTATGGCAGTCATAGCTCCGACCGGTATTTCCTGACTTGGGGCCAGAAGTCTTGCAAGCACATCTGCGCCTACAAGCAAAATAGCCCCCCATAAAAAGGCATGCACCACTAGAGCTCGATGTCCTTTAATACCAAGAAAACGGACTATATGCGGTGCAATTAAACCGACAAATCCAATTGGTCCGACAACACTGACCGTTGCTGCTGCCAGCAGAATAGCGCTTAACCAAGCGAACAATTTTACCCTCGTAACTGACTGACCAAGAGAAGTGGCAATATCATCTCCCAATGTCAGGAGATCCAATTTTCCGCCTAAAAGAACAGACATAAGAACTCCGACAACGACAAATAATACGACAAAGCGTACACCCGACCAATCGAGTTGAATGAGGGTGCCTGATCCCCATAAAAACAGCCCATTCGTTTCGTTTTCATAAAAAAGTTGAAGCGTGCCGGTAAAAGATGCAAACAATAGGGAAATAATCATCCCAGTTAATGCAACTCGGACAGGATCCATTGTTTTGCCAACAAGAGTCATAACGAGGAATGCTGACAAAGACGCACCTAATAATGCTATTAAAAATGGAAATTTCCCAATATACGACGGAAAAAAGATCGTAAACACGACGACGAAAAAGTAAGCTCCTGCATTAATTCCAAGTGTTCCAGCTGATGCAAGCGGATTTTTCGTCAGTGTTTGCAAAAACAAGCCCGTCACTGCCAGTGAACCACCGGCTAATATTCCGATTACAACACGCGGCAGACGCAACCCAAGTACGATATCCTGAACGCGCCCCGGATGCCATATTGCTGTTAACAAATGTTGAAAAGTGTACTCAGCTTGCCCTTGTGTCAAATGGAAGAAACTGAGTAAAAGTAAGAGAAGAAAGCCCCCAACGTATAAACTAGAGGCTTTCAGTGAAAAGAGATTCATTATTTAGACTCCACAATGTCGACTACATTATCAACAACCGTTTTTGCGGATAATGGACCACCAAAAAGCCATGCATCTCCACCTAATGGGTACAACCGGTCAGATTGAACAAAATCAAGGTTCTTCCAAACGGCATTGTCTTTTAGCTCATTCTCAAAAATATTGTCATCCTCTTGAACGACATAGAAGAAGTTGGCCTCTTCTAATGATGGGAGAGCTTCAACATTTAATTCGGAGTAGCCGTATATTTCAAACTGATCAGGCTCATAAGCGTTTTCTAAGCCAATTTTCTCAAAAATTTCCGAAGCCAAGGAATTCGGTGTAAAGACACGAAGCACAGGGGCCTGCTGTGAACTGAACGCTTGTGTAAGAACGAAGGCTTCCGTTGTTAAATTTGCATCTTCAAGAATGTCTTCGGCTTCATTGTATTTTTCATCCAAATCATCCAGGACATCGTCTGCTTTTTCCTCTTTACCGACTGCTTTGGCAATTGTCTTAAATGTTGATTCCATTTCATCATACTGTGTGAAGCTTTCATCTTCAGGATAAGAGTCGAAGAATACGGTTGGAGCAATTCTTTCCAATTCATCTTTGATCCCTTCATGACGAAACTTTGGTGCAATGATTAAGTCTGGTTCAAGCTGTGCGATCGTTTCAAGGTTTGGCTCCTGACGCGTTCCTACATCCACAACGTCATCTGATAAGTCCACCTCAACATCAACCCATTTTTTATAGCCTTCTATATCTGCAACTCCTGTGGGCTGTATGCCAAGTGCTAACAAGTCCTCCGCATACGTATATTCCAGTGCCACAACCTTTTTAGGGGTTGCCTCCAATGGTGTGGAACCAAGTGCATGTTCAATCGTGACTTCTTCAGTTGCTTCTTCGTTGGATTCCTCGGCTGCATCTTCGGTCGCATTTTGACCTGAGGAATCTTCATTTTCCTCGGATTGACTACATGCTGCTAATGTTGCAAATAATAATAAAGCTAGAGCGAATATCGTAATCTTTTTCATCTATGTATGCCCTCCTCATGTATTATCGGTAATAAATAAAAAACCAACTTTAATATACACTAATTGATAATGATTTTCAATGATAATATGAATACGTATCAGATTGTAGCAATTTAACAGATGGGTGTTTAGAAAACTTCAACCAAGTATGAAACAAAAAAACACCATTTTTGATGGTGTTTTGATGAAATCTGTATCAAGTTTTTTTATCTACATACTAATCCGGGAGTTTGACACTTAGATAATAATAAATTGACTCAAAATCCTTTCATGGCTTTATTTTTTTGTCAAATTCACAATATAATTATTGAGTACTATTTAGTACTATGATAAAATGGAGGCAATACATA
>NZ_JBPYCR010000062.1:0-7506 GCF_051846915.1 Virgibacillus sp. W0181 | reverse complement strand
TTCAAGACACTCGAAGACATATTATCGACGGTTAACTTAAGTACAATCTCACGCTATATGAGAACAAGCGTAAAAACACTACAAAAACACTTGCCTTTTATAGAGCACAGTCTTTCACATCCATACAGTAATGGTCGAATTGAAGGCATTAATAATAAAATCAAAGTATTAAATCGAGTTGCATATGGCTACCAAAACTTTAATAACTTTAAAAATAGAATTATGCTTCATTTCAAGTTAAAAGCAATTGTAAACCAACAAAAAGAATCTGTTAATATTTTAGCGACCTTAATTCAGCCACCAACACTATTTGACAAAGAGCCAAAAAAGCTTGATTCTCGAATGAAAATGCCCTTTAGGGACACCTAAACGAGAATCAAGCTTTTTTGAAATATGTCGTTATTTCTTTTCGGCTAACCAGTTTGCAAGCAAATCTACGTCATCGCCAGAAACTAAACCAGCTGGCATACCTGATCCTTGACCGTTTTCAATAATATCAGCAATATCAGCAGCTGAGTGATCAGCACCGACATTTGTCAACTCCGGTCCTGCACCGCCTGATAAGTCAGCTCCATGACATGATGCGCAATTGCTTTTATAAACTTCTTCAGCAGCTGCTACATCCACTGTTCCGCCTTCTTCACCGGCATCTCCTGCTTCTTCGGTATCGTTGCCGTTATCTGCCGGCTCGTCCGAAGCACCATCATCTCCACCGCCACATGCTCCAAGCACAAGCGCTGTTCCAAAAAGAAGTGTTAATACCCACTTTTTCATCTAAATCCCCCTAACAAAATGTAGTTAGAACTTTCCACTACCTATTATAACCGATATTCTCCGATTTAAAACGCGAACAGTTGATAAATTTACACATTATTTGACTGTAAACATATAGAGGTCAAGGTTTTTGGTACAATATGACAAATTCGTGAATTTCTATTTACGTACCGTTTTAATCAATTTGTGAACGTAAATAGGCGTCGATAAATGGATCAATATCCCCATCCACAACACCTTGGACATTTCCAATATCCAAATTTGTCCGGTGATCTTTTACCATTGAGTATGGATGAAAAACATATGAACGAATTTGGCTTCCCCAGCCGATCTCTTTCTGTTCGCCACGTATATCGGATAGTTCTTGTTTTTGTCGCTCGATTTCCAGCTGATACAATTTTGCCCGGAGCATTTTCATCGCATGCTCCCTATTCTTTATTTGAGAACGTTCTGATTGACATGTAACAATTGTGTTTGTTGGGAGGTGTGTAATACGAACCGCTGAATCTGTTGTGTTTACATGCTGTCCTCCCGCTCCACTGGATCGATACGTATCAATTTTCAAGTCTTCGCTTTTTACTTCAATATCTACATCATCTGATAATTCCGGAGCAACATCACATGAAGCGAAAGAAGTATGTCGTCTTCCTGAAGAGTCAAAAGGCGAAATTCGAACAAGCCGATGAACTCCTTTTTCGGCCTTTAAATACCCATACGCATTATGACCCTTGATTAATAACGTCACACTTTTCACACCGGCTTCATCGCCGGCGAGGTAGTTCAACGTTTCCACTTTAAAGTTTTTCCCTTCAGCCCAACGCTGATACATTCGTAAAAGAATACTCGCCCAATCCTGCGACTCAGTTCCACCTGCACCTGGGTGAATTTCCAGTATAGCATTATTTGCGTCATACGGTTCACTCAATAACATATCCAACTCAAAGTCATTGATTTCCTGCCGCAATTTATCAACTTCATCTTCCAGTTCCTTAAATAACTCTGGGTCATTTTCTTCGGAAACGAGATCATACATTGCTACTACATTTTCCAGTAATTCCGCCATGTCTATAAAACGGTTTACACGGCTTTTCAAATGGTTTACTTCAGCAATCACTTTTTGAGCTTTGTCTTGATCATCCCAAAATCCAGGATCTGTCATCTGCTTTTCTAATTTGCTTATTTGGTTTTCTTTGCTTTCAAGGTCAAAGAGACCCCCTAAAGTCATTGATTCTTGTTGCCATTTTGTCCAATTCTTGCTTAACTTCTACCAGTTCCATACTTTCACCTCTTAAGCGTTTGTTTATTGTGTAATTAGGTACAATAGTCCTTTATTCATTTAACGTCCGTGGCAATGCTTATACTTTTTCCCGCTTCCGCATGGACATGGTTCATTTCTTCCTACCGTATCTTTTTTGATATATGGTGTTCGTTTCTTTTGTTTTTCCCCACCACCTGAAACAGCTTGCGTGTTTTGAACAACTGCCTGTCGTTGCAAGTTATCACGAATTTCTGCTTTCATAACATAACGCGCCGCTTCTTCTTCGATGTTAGCAATCATCGCTTCGAACATGGAATATCCTTCCATTTGATATTCGCGCAACGGATCGTTTTGACCATAGGCACGTAAATGAATTCCTTGCCGCAGTTGATCCATTTGATCTATGTGATCCATCCATTTTGTATCGACTGTACGCAGTAAAATAACCTTTTCAAATTCCCGCATCTGTTCAGGGGTTAACTCTTCTTCTTTTTGGTCATAACGTGCACGAACTTTTTCCATCAAGAAATCTTTAATTTCTTCCGGTTCTTTTCCTTTAATGTCATTTACGGAAAGATCTTCTTTATCAAGCAAATTACCATGTGCATACTCTACAATGGTTTTCAAATCCCAGTTCTCATCATTTTCATTCTGTGTATGAGTTTCAACAACACGGGTAATTGATGACGCAATCATCTGTTCGATAATTTCTCGTAAATTTTCATCAGAATCAATCACTTCAAAACGTTGTTTATAAATAATTTCTCGCTGTTCGCGGAGAACATCATCATAGGAAAGCACCGTTTTACGTGCATCAAAGTTGTTCCCTTCCACCCGTTTTTGAGCAGATTCAACCGCACGGGAAATCATTTTACTTTCGATCGGTTGGTCATCATCCATTCCAATCCGTTCCATCATATTCTTTAAATTATCCGATCCGAACCGGCGCATCAATTCGTCTTCCATCGACAAATAAAACTGTGACATCCCAGGGTCTCCCTGACGTCCCGAACGACCGCGCAGCTGATTATCAATTCGGCGTGATTCATGTCGTTCCGTACCGATAACGGCAAGCCCGCCAAGATCAATGACCCCTTCTCCCAGCTTGATGTCTGTTCCGCGACCGGCCATATTGGTAGCGATCGTTACTGCACCTTTTTGTCCGGCATTTTCAATAATTTCCGCTTCCCGATAATGGTTTTTAGCATTCAATACATCGTGCTTGACTCCCGCTTTCTTTAAAAGAGCGGAAATATGTTCGGAAGTTTCCACTGCTACTGTACCAACAAGAACAGGCTGTCCTTTTTGGTTACGCTCTTTAATATCCTGTACAACTGCATTGAACTTTCCATTAACCGATTTATAAATCATATCAGCCTTATCATCTCGAATGATCGACTTGTTCGTCGGTATGGCGATGACGTCCATGTTATAGATATTTCTAAACTCTTCTTCCTCTGTTTTTGCTGTACCGGTCATCCCTGACAGCTTATTATACATTCGGAAATAGTTTTGAAACGTAATGGAAGCGAGAGTCATGCTTTCATTTTGAATTTGCAAGCCCTCTTTTGCCTCAATCGCCTGGTGAAGTCCATCGCTATATCTTCTTCCTTTCATTAAGCGACCGGTAAATTGGTCGACGATAACGACTTCTCCTTCTTCAATGACATAATCGGTATCACGTGCCATCGATACATGTGCCCGCATCGCTTGATTAATATGATGGGTTAATGAGACGTTGTTCAAGTCAAATAAATTTTCAATAGTAAAGTAGCGTTCGGCCTTGTTTATTCCTTCTTCTGTTAGCTGAACACCTTTCGTTTTTTCATCATATGTGTAATCTGTTTCCCGATTTAAAGTAGATACGAATGAATCAGCCTGTTGATATAATGTGGCAGATTTTTTTGCGGTACCGGAAATAATTAATGGTGTTCTTGCTTCATCAATTAGAATAGAATCCACTTCATCAATAATCGCGAAATTTAATGTGCGCTGCACCATTTGTTCTTTGTACAGCACCATATTGTCACGCAAATAATCAAATCCATATTCGTTATTTGTGCCGTATGTTATGTCACATGCATAGGCCTCTTTCTTTTCTTCTTTGGACAAACCATTTGCATTCAACCCTACTGTCAAGCCGAGAAATTGAAATAGTTCTCCCATCGATGTCGCATCACGTTCCGCCAAATAATCGTTCACCGTTATAATATGAACACCTTTATCACTTAAGGCATTTAAATATGCAGGCATTGTGGATGCAAGGGTTTTTCCCTCACCTGTTTTCATCTCAGCAATATTGCCTTCATGAAGGGCGATTGCACCAGTTAGCTGTACAGCAAACGGACGTAGCCCAAGTACTCTTTTTGACCCTTCACGCACTACTGCATACGCTTCTACAAGTAAATCGTCCAAACTCTCTCCATTCGCATATCTTTCTTTAAAAAGTGCTGTTTGTTTTTTTAGCTCCTCATCCGGAAGCTTTTCATATTCTTCTTCCAACGCTTCTATTTGATCAACTGTTTTTTGTATTCGTTTCAGTTGTCTTTGATTACCATCACCGAAAATCTTCTGTAAAATTCCAGCCATTCCAAACGCTCCTTTAGCAGCTACTTTCACTCGGGATTTATCTTTTTACAATGATTAGCCCGAGTATTATTTTACTTACAGAGGTTGTGCGAAAAATCCAGTATAGAACTTCCTTTGAACACACTCTTTAAACAATGTAGTAAATTAGTTCAGTAAAATTAATCATAACACTATTTAATTGTGAATGACAACTGCGGTAACACGCCAATTATCTGTCACGACATCGTCTTCAAAAAAATAAAAAGAGCAGTTTGAGGGTAAACTACTCTTTCGGTCGGGGAATAACGAGGATAATTAGAAGCAAAATAGAGGAAATTAATTCTGTTGAGGTATTCCTTAATTGTTTTAATCATAAAATATAACTAAACTATTGTTTGGCTGCTAATTCGCTGATTCGTTGATTCATGGTGGCAATGATTTTAACTAATTGGCTGATCGTCTCCTCGTGCTGCTGTACTTTATTAATGATCTGTTCATAATTAGGCCTTTTATACAATGCGTTCGCCTCCTCTGTTATGTTTCACTATATTTATATCATAAAACAGTTCACAATTTCGAATTGCAGTTTTCCAATTTCGGTTATTGTTTCGACAATATTTTCGTCAACTTTACCGTTTTCTACCTACTTTTTGCATTTAATTACTGAAAACTGGTGCTATATTGATGCAGTTTTTTAATTTTGGTAGACCGTTCGACATTTTTCGCGACGAAACTGTAATTTCCATTACCATTTATCAACGTAAAGAAAAGCGCAAGCGCCCTGCCTAGAAACGTAGCGACTGCGCCAGACGGGAGCTGGTGGTTCGATGTAGCCACGCAAAGTGGCGGTTTTAATCGAACATTCCATAAACATCTTAAGATAAAGGAATCATGCCCCTGCAAAAGGGGTATGCCAACGTTGGCGCGGGAGGCCGTATTTAGTTGGCCCTCCTTTGTCTTACCGAATCGATGATGACTTTCACCCAAGGGCATAAGGGCGACTAAGCCTCTGTCTAAGCCAATCGGCAAGTCTTCTTTATCGCAAGGCGCTGCAGAAAGTCGCCTAGTTTCTGGGCGCTTAAGCTAGACAGTTATGCACAAAATTATATACATTCTTATCTTTTTAAAAAAAAATGAAGAAAAAACGACAGCCGGAATGGAAGTCGTTTTTTCTTCATCAACATAATTATTATTTATTTTTGTTAGCTCGTCGGTTCAATTAGCCCGTATTTCCCATCTTTTCGACGATACACGACATTCGTATCGTCTGTAATAGCATTTGTAAATACGAAAAACGCATGACCTAGCATATCCATTTGCAAAATAGCTTCTTCTGAATCCATTGGTTTTAAATTAAATCGCTTCGTTCTAACAATTTCAATTTCTTCAGGATCTTCTTTTTGGTTTGCTTCTTTTTCAAGTTCCGCAAAAATGTGCTTGGGAGCGCCCTTTTGACGAAATTTACGATTTACTTTTGTTTTATACTTGCGAATTTGTCTTTCCAGTTTGTCCACAACTAAATCAATAGCTGCGTACAAGTCAATGTGCTGTACTTCTCCGCGCAATAATAAATCCGTCATAGGTATCGTAACTTCAATCTGCTGTTCATCATTATAGACACTTAAATTGACATGCACTTCAGATGTAGGCGGCGTATCGAAATATCTTTCAAGTTTACCAATCTTTTTTTCTACATAGTCCCGAATGGCACCAGTCACTTCAATATTTTCACCACGAATGTTGTATTTCATATAAGTGTCCTCCTTTTATCCTTATATTTATAAGTATACTACTTTTTCACTTTTATTTCTTGCTTTAACCTTTAAAAATAGTATTTTAATACGTCGATTGTAAAATTAAGCTAGACAACTAAAAAAGTCATTCGTGGTACACTCGATATGTGTTTCCAACCACAGAAAACATAGGAGTGATCACAAATGACCTACACCCATCTTACCACGGATGAACTTGTGATGATAGAATCTTATTATCATCAGCGTATCCCTGTTATGAAAATCTCAGAGCTTTTAAAACGTTCACGTCAAACGATTTACAACGTTACTAACTTTTTCCACAAAGGGCATACTGCCCTTGATTACTATAAGCAATACAAAGAAAATAAAAAACGTTGTGGAAGACATACAATCATTTTGCCTGAGAAACAACAGGCATACATCAAAGAGAAAGTTGCCAAAGGCTGGACACCTGATGTCATTATTGGTCGTGCTGAAAAGCCTGTGAACTGTTCTATGCGTACCCTTTATCGTCAATTCAAAAATGGAATATTTGATAAAACGACGCTTCCAATGAAAGGAAAAAGGAAACCAAATGGTCATCAAGAGCGTCGAGGAAAACAAGCTTTTAAGCGAAATATTGCTGAAAGAAAAATAGATTATCCCGCCTTCAAGAGAGAGTTCGGACACATAGAAGGAGACACCATTGTTGGAGTTCATCACAAAAGTGCTGTCATCACATTAGTTGAACGTCTTTCAAAAGTTATCTTTACCTTGAAACCAAAAGGACGTAAGGCAAGTGATATTGAAACTACCTTGAATCAATGGTTTCAGTCCATTCCTAGAAACATGTTTAAATCAATCACATTTGATTGCGGGAAAGAGTTTTCCAATTGGAAGTCACTTTGTAATCAACACGACGTCGCTATTTATTTTGCAGATCCAGGAACGCCTTCTCAGCGTGCCTTGAATGAAAATTCCAACGGCTTACTGCGAAAGGACGGTCTGCCAAAGGAAATGGACTTTAATCAAGTCAATCAGGCTTTCATTACATCAGTCGCAGACAAGAGAAATCAAATACCAAGAAAATCTTTAAATTATCAAACACCATTGGAAACATTATCAAGGTACGTAAACGAATCAGATTTGTCTAGCTTATATTGACAAATGAAA
>NZ_JBPYCR010000061.1:0-8490 GCF_051846915.1 Virgibacillus sp. W0181 | reverse complement strand
GACTTCACTAATCTTTTCCTGAAGTAGGGTATATTGATCCATCAATGTGTTGATTTTCATTCTTGCCATGGTTTTACCTTCCTGGATACCGATAGAATGACGGGCAATTTCTTTTAATTGTCGAACCTTTTTCAATCCAACTCCTCTTTTAACCTCTTTACGGATTTCCGTAAGGATAGTCATTTCATCTGTCTTCACAATTTCATCCGGAAACAAGCCCATTTTTAATATTTGTATCGACGATTGTCCTTCCCATTTCGCAAAGACTGTTGTATATTCCGGAAAGTATCTATCAATCCATTGATGAACGCGCCCCTGCACTGCCTGAAGGTCTTTCATTAATTGGTCATACATATTCATACCCTCACGGAGATCGGCGTATATTCCTTCCGGTAAATTTGGTTCAGAATAGCGTCCATCTTGGATTAGGCGTGAAATGACTCTGGCATCTTTCACATCATTTTTGGTTGGTGAATTGTCATCTAACTCTTTTGATTTTTTTACATGCGCTGGGTTTACAACAACTACTTTACGTTTCTTTTCCATCAGCCAATAAGCCAATGGCAGCCAGTAATGACCAGTAGGCTCCATACCGATAATAACATCAGATTTTTTGTGTTGAGCGGTTAATTCGTTCATCCAATAGGTGAACGTTTGGAACCCCTCTATTGAGTTTTCAAGGTATAATGGTTTTCCAAATTGAACTCCACGGAAATCCTGTGCCCGCGCAACATGTGTATGCTTCGCGATGTCAATTCCAATAATTAAAGTTTTGTCTGTTAGTTGTAAGATCTTTTCATTTTGTTTATAATTCATGATATAGTCCTCCTGGTTTAAATTAAGGGTCCTTTTGCACTGCAGTGACCGGACACCTCGTATCATACCAAGAGGGCTTTTTTTGTTCAATCCTCATTTTGCTTCATTACAGGAATGCTTTCTGACCTTTGAATGAAACGAAGCAGCTTTTGATATGAAAATCAACGGCTGCTTCTTTTTTTGTGACCATTCATATTTTTTCTTCTTTTGTAGCATACTATTTTTAAAGCTATTCCATATTTTATGGAGGAAATACATGAATAAAAGAAGCCGGTCCAAAAACACAAATCCATTATTCCCATCAAAGGTAGATGAGCTAAGAAAAACACTGGAAGGAAAATTCGAGAATAATCCTGACCTTTCCTTTTCCGTATATGAACAACAAGGGGAAAAAATCGCTATTTTTTATATCTCTTATCTAGTCGAGGAAAAAAAAGTGGAGCAATCTATATTGCAGCCGCTTTTAAATAAAAAAGAAGCTTGGACAAATGATTCCTTATTGAACGACATTCCACTTAGCAACGGTACAAAGCACACTTCGCTTGACGATATTTTGGGAAAGCTTATTATCGGTGAAGTGTTTATTTACATTGAAGGAGAAAAAGAAATCGTCTCCTATTTACTGTTGAACAAAGAAAAAAGAAGCTTGGAAAAAGCTGAAACGGAATCTATTGTTCTTGGTCCACAAATTGCATTTACGGAATCCTTGGTTACCAACTTAAATATTGTCCGTTGGAGAGTTCGCTCTACAGATCTCGTATTGGAAGAAATACAAATCGGTAAAAGTATTCCACGCACTGTCCGGTTGGTTTACATGAAGTCAATCGCCAATGAGGAAGACGTTCAAACGATGCGCCAACGCCTTAAAGAATTGGACATTGATGAACTGGAGGACAGTGTTGTTTTAAAAGAATACATAGAGGATTCTAATAGTAGTCTTTTCCCGCAGCTCCAATCCACTGAACTTCCCGATAAATTTACTTACGCCATTACAAAAGGAAAAGTTGGTGTTCTCGTCGAAAATAGCCCGACCGCAATTTTTGGCCCGTCCTCCTTATTCAGTTTTTTGGAATCTACGGAAGATTTGTATATGCGTTGGAAGACTGGTACTATGTTACGATTCCTCCGTTTTTTAGCGATCTTTATTTCCATGTTATTAACACCTACATATGTCGCTGCAATGACTTACCAATATACCATTATTCCAATGCAGCTGCTTGTTTCCATCGGCCAAACACGAGCCGCTGTTCCGTTCCCGCCAGTTATTGAAGCGATTTTACTGGAGTTTTTAATTGAAGTATTACGTGAAGCAGGGGCTAGACTCCCCACAAAAGTTGCACAAACGATGGGTGTCGTTGGTGGTATTGTCATTGGACAAGCAGTGGTGGAGGCAGGATTAACGAGCAACATTTTAATCATCATTGCTGCCGCAAGTGCTATCGCATCTTACACAAGCCCGAGTTATTTAATGGGGACAACGGTTCGCTTGCTCCGATTGCCTTTAATTATATTGGCCGCACTCTTCGGATTATTCGGCGTCATGTTCGGACTCTGTTTTTTAATCATTCATCTTTTGCGAATGACATCACTTGGGCGGCCATATCTCGTTCCGTTGTATCCATTGCAGCTACAAGACTTTAATAAAGTATTTTTCCGTTCTCCGCTGCAATATAATTACAAGCACGCGAAATCATACCGTCCCAAAAAGAAATTCCGATTTAATAAGAAAGATGCGTTAATAAAAAGAGATATTGACGAATAGGTGATCCAGTATGGAGATTGACTTAAAAATAAAGCCAGCCTTTCAAATCCGCGCATTTTATTTATTTTTCATTGTATCTACCAATCAAATTGCAGTGGGCGTTTTGAATGCGCCACAGAATATATTCATCGCTACAAAACAAGATGCGTGGATTGCTATTCTTATTTCATATGCTTATATCCTTTTCGTCATCCTCGTGATGTTTTATATTTTAAGAAAATATAAAAATGCGGATATTTTCGGTATTCAAGTAGATATATTCGGTAAAGTAATTGGCAGATTGTTAGGTACGATCTACTTGATTTATTTCTATTTCAGTTTTCTTCTGATTTTACTCATTTATATCGAAGTTTCTCAAATCTTTATTTATCCGACGATGACTTCCTTTATAATCGCTCTGTTGATTCTAATATTGGTTGTTTATACCGTCACTGGTGGCTTAAGAGTAATTACCGGGGTCGCTTTTCTTTTTTTCATTCTCACCCAATGGCTTCTCCTGCTCTTATACGATCCGATTTCGCGAATGGATTGGGATCATTTACTTCCCATGTTTCATACGGGGGCTCCTGAATTGTTGAAAGGAATCAAGGCATCAACACCTCCTTTATCAGGCTTTGAAATACTGTTTTTGATTTATCCATTCGTCAGTAATAAAGAGAAAGCGAAATGGCCGGTGATATTAGGTATTAGTTATTCGGTTTTTATCTTGTTACTCACAACAATGATTGTAATCGGTTATTACAGCCTACAGGATATTAAAAATGTCGAATGGACGGTATTAACGTTATTCAAAAGTGTTGCCTATACATTTTTAGAACGTATTGATTATATCGTTGTTGTCGAATGGATGATGCTCGTTATTCCGACCAATGTGATATTAATGTGGGGCATGACGTATGGGATGAAACGGTTATATAATATTCCGCAAAGAATCACCTTATATATTGCTGCAATTTCCATTCTAATTTTGGCAAGTTTTATTAAGTCAAGTCATTTAATCGATCGGTTACAAGAAATTGTCTCTATAGTAGGCATAGGACTTATATACATCTATCCGCTTATTTTGCTCCCATTCGTTGTACTAAAGAAAAAGGGCCAAAAGAAAAAAGGACGTGGAAAATGATGAGATACTTTCGATGGACAATTATGCTGTTGCTATTAACAGGTTGTATCCCGTCACATCATTTGGAAGAATTAGGTATTATTACAGGCCAAGGGATAGATTTGACGGAAGAAGATAAAATAGAAACAACCGTCACATATTTAAAATTCGAACCAAAAACGGTGGAAAATAGTGTTGCTTACGGTAGCGCATATACATTAAAACATGCTATCACAAACGCAAATAAACAAAGTGATTATGAATTAGTACTCGGTAAGTTGAAAATGGAATTGTACGGAAAACAGTTGGCAGAGAAAGGATTATCCCCGTATTTGGATTTGCTTGGACGTGATCCCAATGTGCCGGATATGATGAATTTGGCAGTGAGCAATACGACCGCAAAAGAAATATTGGAACTACAAGAGAAAAGCATGCAACAAAACAATGTCGGGCAATTTCTTTTTGAAATAATCGAAAAAAAAGCACGTGACAAGATTTTTCCAAAAGTGACGTTCAGCAAATTTGTTACCCATTTACACGATGTAGGCAAAGATCCTATCTTGCCAATATTTGAACTGACGGAAGAGAATATACCGGAAATTACTGCCATCGCTATTTTTAAAAACGATCAATTTGTTGGACAAATATCCATTGAATATACGACACTTATTAATTTATTCGAAAAACGGGTAAAGGATCGTCCGGTCGAAGTTACTGTTCCACTGGAGCCGTTTAGGGATTACATGGTAGATAAGCAATCGGGAGCCCATCAACAAAGCTTGCATATTGCTTCCGGGATTATTGCAGGTAATGCAACGATAACATTAAAAGATAAAAATGAACCTAGTTTCCTTACCGAGATCAATATGGACTTAAACGTACTTGAACTTTCCGAAATGCTTATAATGGATAAAAAAGGAATAGTACCTTTACTGGAAAAAGAGATCAACAAAAAATTAACGGCACAGTTCGAAAAAATGCTCGCTCAATTAATAGAACTGAATGCAGACCCGCTCGGTTATGGAGCGATCTACCGTAAGCATACAAAGAATGGGGAGTTATCCGATAAAGAATGGAGAGAAAAATATCCGAACAGTAAAATTGACGTTAAATTGAAGGCGAATGTCATTCATCATGGCGAATGGGAGTAGAACTGTCACAGCCATTATTGGCAGACGATGGTAAAAATTTTAGAAAAGAATGCGGGTGCATTAGAGATTACGCTTTTTTGTAAAAAATCACTATCAAAACTAAATCAACTCAAAGGAATAATTTCCTTAGCAAGCAGCAGTTCCAGATCAGACGAATCGAACCTCCTATGACTTAAGTCAAGGAAGTTCAATTGTGTTCTTTTTACGATTCTTATTTACTCGTTTCTTTAATAATATTAATTACTAGGTCTTTTGCTTTTTGACTTTCATACTTTTTCATCTGATCCACTAGCACAGGACCAGACTTTGTTAAGTTGGAAATTGCATGGAGAAACGTTTCTTCGTTTAACTTTTCCTCTTCAAGCACATGAGCATAACCACTTTCTTTAAATGATTTTGCATTGACTATTTGATCGCCTCTGCTCGCTGCGCGTGACAACGGAATAAGCAGCATTGGAATATGAAGTGCAAGAAACTCAAATATAGCATTTGAACCTGCCCGGGAGACGACATAATCGGTTATAGCAAACAAATCTTTTAATTCATCATTTACATATTCAAATTGTGTATATCCCTTTTTTATCAACTGTTCATCGACATTTCCCTTTCCACAAATGTGAATGATTTGATACTTCGGTAAAAGTTTATCCAAACCTGCCCTCACTATTTCATTTATTTTTTGGGATCCACCGCTGCCACCCATTATAAGTAAAACAGGTTTCGCATTTTTAAAACCGGATAGAGAAAAGCCTTTTACAAGCTTCCCTTGAAAGAGTTCCTCACGAATGACCGCCCCTACGTATACAGCCTTCTTTTCTGGTAAATTTTTGACGGTTTCCGGAAATGTGGCCAATACTTTTTTTGCAAATGGAATCGCTATTTTGTTCGCAAGCCCCGGTGTAAAATCGGATTCGTGAATAACGGTAGGAACTCCGCTTAATTTTGCAGCAATGACAACAGGAACAGATACGAAACCACCTTTGGAAAACACGATGGACGGTTTCTCCTTTTTAATAACGCGCCACGCTTGCATAACTCCTTTCATCACTTTAAAAGGATCTTTTAAGTTTTCAATTGACATGTAACGTCGTAATTTACCCGTTGCGATCGGATGATACGTAACATTGTTCAATTGTCCAATTAATTCCCGCTCAATCCCTTGATGGGATCCTATATAATTGACTTTCCATCCTTCTTGCTGAAAGAAGGGAATTAAAGCTAAATTCACGATGACATGACCGGCAGTTCCGCCACCTGTGAAAAGAATGTGCTTCTTTTTCATATTATGTAAATCCTTTCTGTTTTCAGGCCTTTTCACGGTACAATACCATTATATAAATTTACGAGCAAAGAAGGAAGCAAATGCATGAAACGTAATTAACAAAAGGAAAAATTGAAATTATGTACGATTTCTTGATTCCGATTACACTTACTCTAATAGAGCGTGTTCACACCCCATGAACCAACTATGTTATAAGCAAATCTTCATTTTGTAAAGATACTACATAAAACGAGAAAAAAGATATTCAAGGCGGCACGAGCTCCCGAGCACCGGGCATGTATAGGGGGTATTAATTTATTCGTTTCCCACACGACATGGGCGGTTTAGTAGAAGTTCCTTAAATACATGAAGGCCAGAGAAGCAAGGCTAGGCACTTCCATAGGATGTGGTGATTTGATGTTTCAACATAATTTTACGGTGGGACGAAAGTGTAGCTACAGTACTTGGACGGTACTTGGACGTGTCGGACTTGGTCGAAGTTCCCTTGATCACGGCGATTTTTGGGCCACGTGACCGAAACATTCCCTTTTCCTCTATTTTGGGCACGCGGCGGCTTCTTACGTGACCGAAACATTCCCTTTTCGATTAAGTCCGTATTATTGTGTAAAAGGGATAAACAAAAAAGGGCCATATTAATTCCTTGTGATACAATGTTTTCAACGACGATAACAGTGTAGGAGGAATTAATAATGACCCAATTACAGTTTAACCTAGATTTCGATCAAATAAAAGCTGAAGTGATGCAATCCGATCTAAATGACGTGTTGAAATCTTCAATCGTTGTGTTATTCAACCAATACATGGAAATGGAAAGAGACAAGTATATGAAAAACACATCCCATGAGCGAAGCGAAGACCGTCATGATTACAGGAACGGATACTATACAAGAGACTTAATTGTGAACGTTGGAAAAGTTACATTAAAAGTACCCCGTACGCGTAGTGGGGAGTTTTCAACGGCTATCTTTGAGAAGTATCAACGCTGTGATAAAGCTTTCTTGCTTTCCATGTTGGAAATGGTTATTAGCGGGGTTTCTACTAGGAAAGTTTCTAAAATTGTTGAGCAACTTTGTGGAGAGAATGTTTCTAAATCCATGGTTTCCGAGCTTACGAAGAAGCTCGACCCCATTGTAAACAGTTGGACGCAAAAGCCTTTGGATCGACAATATTATAATTACATCTATGTGGATGCGATGTACATTAAAGTTCGTGAATATCACAGAGTAGTATCGAAAGCTGTTTATATTGCTTTAGGCGTGAATAGTCAAGATAAAAGAGAAATTCTAGGCTTCAAAGTTGCGGGAAATGAATCCCAAAAAACGTGGAATGAGTTCTTTGAATCCTTAATAGCCAGAGGTCTACAGCCCCCTAAATTAGTAATATCTGATGCTCATGAAGGCTTAAAAGCAGCTATAATGGAAAAATTTCTTAATGTGAGCTGGCAACGTTGTACTGTACACTTTCTGAGGAATATCATTCAAACAATACCGAAGAAAGGCTCTAAAGAAGCCCGGGAACATTTGAAGGAAATTTTCAAAGCGCCTACACAAACAATTTCCAGGATGTTAAAAGATGAGTTTATAGTAAAATTTGAAGAAGATAAGAAATATATAAAAGCCATTGAGACGCTTGATGCAGGTTATGAAGATGCCATTCAATTTTATGCAGAAGATAAAGATACACACGTCCATATCCGAACTACAAACGTGTTAGAACGGTTGAATTCGGAAGTGAGGAAAAGAGAAAGTATCATCCGAATCTTTCCTAATGAAGAATCTGCATTCCGACTAATAGGTGCGGTACTCATGGACCGAGAGGAAACAATGGACATAGGTGGGAAAAAATTTTTTTATCGTACAAAAGACTAATAACTATCCGACAGAATTAGTGGAGCTAGGTGGGAATTTCGGACGCAAAATTTTATTTGGTTTGGAGGGGCCCCTCCAAACCAAATAAAATTAAATCTTAAACCGTACAAATAGTTGAAAACCTTGTATCTTAAATTACACATAATTAAGGACTTGACTCACCTTCTTCCCATTTGGGCACGCGGTAGCTTACTTCGTGACCGGAACATTTCCTTACTGGCATAATCCCTATTTAAGGAGGATATATTCAATCCAATATAACAATACGCTTTCTATAATGCTATGCTACTTTTCATTCGAAAGTCACTAGCGTTGCATAAATATGTTTAGATTATTCAGTAAATTACTCATTTCCCTTTAAGACAAAAAAGCAAATAGCCTGATAAAAGTGGCACTGTCCATTTGGTAAAATTATACATTTAATACTTGGATACAACGACAACATTTGTTTAAATTCAAGTAGGCGCCAAGCTTTTGAAACGCTGCGTCCATATATATGACGGTTTCCA
>NZ_JBPYCR010000060.1:0-9057 GCF_051846915.1 Virgibacillus sp. W0181 | reverse complement strand
GTATGAGTAAAATGTTTATGGGGGAACACATGAACTAATTACTCTAATATATGTTAGATAGAATGTCACATGTTAGAGGTTTGTGTAGGGGTATTATTTGGATTATGGGCAATAACCATGAAAAAGAGGCCTCTCTTTTGTATAGTTAAAGTTACAACACAACAACTATCCAAAGAAAAGAGGACCTCTAAATGAAAGATATCATATCTCAAATCACAATGAAAGAATTAGAACAGATAACATACCGTGCACTTCAAGAAACATTTTCCGAAGTGATGGCAGAAGTGTTGATGCACATGGATAAGACGATTGCTGAAAACAGGGATAAAAAAAGGTTTGAATTAAGAGATAAAAGAAGGATGACATTTGATTCTATGTTTGGTCACGTCGATCTTCGAAGGAATTATTACTTTGATCGCGAAACTGGAAATTATGTTTCCCTTTTAGATCAACACCTTGCTTTTGATGGTGGTCAGATGATGAGTCCTGTTGTACAAGATCTAGCAATTGAATTAGCTGTAACGGGTGTTTCCTATCGTCAGGCGGCAAATGCATTAGAAACCCTTTTGGGTTATCCCGTGATTAGCCACGAAGGAATCCGACAACAGGTCCTGAACACGGAAGTGATTCCCAAAGAAAAACAACCGTTAGAAAAGGATGTTATTTTTGTAGAAGTGGATGGATTATATACAAAGAGCCAGGAAAAAGGAAGAAAAGGTAGAGAATTAAAAATATCAGCGATCCATCAAGGATGGGAAATGAATGGAAAACGAGCGAAGTTGGTAGAAAAGCAACATTTTATTCATAGAAGAAAGTTACCTTTTTGGGAAGAATTTGAAGAATTTTTGGTAGAAACTTATGAATACGATCCAACTCGGCACCACTTGGTGATTAACGGTGATGGTGCACAGTGGATTACATCCTGTCGTGAATACTTCCGGCACAATGCGATCTTCGTTATTGATCGTTTTCATGTCGCAAGAGATGTGCAACGAATCTTCCGAGATCATCCAAGATACCGTTCCATCCGAAAGAAACTTGCAGCTTATGATGCAGATGGATTTATGACAGAATTAAATAGTGCAGTTGGAACCATTGGAAACGAGAAAAAAGAGGAACAATTAGAAGCATTGATTGCCCAATTGTCACAGTATCCAGAAGCACTTGAAGACTACCGTGAAAAGCTAGAAGATAAAGGAATCGATACAACACATTTCCGTCCTATGGGAAGTGGCGAAGGAACAATGAGTGTGTTTGCCAAGCGCTTAAAAAATGGGCGAAGTTGGTGTGAAGACGGAATCATGAAATTCATTGATGTCATGGTCGCATTAAAAGATGGAAAAGAAATCATAACTTTGCAAGGGAAACTAGAGCCAACGAAAGATCTAGAGCAAGAGAAACCACCAAAGCACTTTGTAGAGAAGCTTTCAAAGCGAGTAGGAGAAGCCACAAGGAATAATGTAGCCTATCTCCAGCAAACGACCAGAAAGCCTGTTTTCGCAGCCTTAAAGGGATTGAAAGGTTTCTAAAGTTATTTATATAGCATGAAGACCTTTATAGTTTTCAATAACCGATGGGAAAAGCAAAAGGCAAAAATTCCGCAGGAAGTGTTCTGTGTTTCCAATGTAGTTGAGTAGTTTCCCAGAAGTGTGTGCCAACGGTGGCAGCGTGAATAAGAATGAAAGTAATCTATACAAAAAAAGGGTGGATTTTTTAACCTTTCAAATAATCACCCACAAATACTTGACTCAATCCAAGCTTTTATAGTGAAAGCTTAAGTTTCATTTATGCAGTAAAAATATTTTATTCTCCCTTATCTTCCAAGAAAGGCGTAATTACCATGATAAGCCTCGGCTGCTTAAGACCTCAATGGATTGGACACTTAGGCTAGACGGCTATGCACCAAAATTTATGCTTTCTTTACTTGAAAAATAAAATCCTTCAGCACATATAATAAATGTACTGAAGGATATTGTTTATAGGTTACAAACGAACTCGATTCTATTTGTGTATATACACATTTGTGCTTAGCTTGGAATGATAAACATCCAATAAAAAACGCCAATGACTACAAATAGTACAGCTACACCAATAAGTATTTTCGCTAACCGGTCCAACATAATTTTCACCTCATTTAATTTCAACAACCGTTACGCCACTACCGCCTTCATTCATTGATCCCGTCCGGTAATCCGTAATATGGGGATGGTTTTCAACAAATTTTAGAACCCCTTTACGAAGTGCACCAGTTCCTTTTCCGTGGATAATGGTTACATTTGTCAACCCCGCAAGAAGTACATCATCCAAATATTTTTCCAACTGATTGATCGCTTCTTCATATCGTTGCCCTCTTAAATCCAATTCCGATCGTGTTGAATGACCGCTGTTTTGTACCATTGTTACAGGGGAACGCTCATTTATAGAACTTGTTTTCACTCGTTGTAAATTTTCTCGATTTACTTTTAACTTTATCATACCAATTTGAACATAATATTCATCTGAACTAATTTTTTCAAGTACAGTGCCTAGCTGGTTAACCGTCGTAACTTTTACACTATCACCGACTTGTAAATCAGTCTGTGGCTTAGGGGGCAAGGTTTTTAGATCGCCTTTTTCACTGGCTAACTGTGGTTTTGCATCTTCAAGCTTTTTTTTCGCCTCAATCCATTCGTGCTCTTTCATCGTAATATTTGATTGTTTATCCCGAATATCCTGTACAATCGCTTCCGCTTCTTCCCTTGCTTTTTTCAATGCTTTTTCCGCTTTGTTCTCTGCTTCTTTGTAAAGAGCTTCTCGTTCTTGATCAAATTGCTCCCAGTTTGATTCAAGATCTGCCTTTAATTCTTCGCTTTTCAATAACAGCTGGTGTGCTTCATCATAGTCTGCTTCTGCCTGTCGTTTTGATCTTTCCAAAGAAGCAATCATATTTTCTACGTTTTTGGAGTCGACGCCAATATAACTTTTGGCTCTTTCAATGATCGATTGATTAAGACCGAGCCTAGTAGAAATCTCAAAGGCATTGCTGCGACCAGGTACGCCAATTAGTAATCGATATGTCGGCTGTAATGTTTCTACATCAAACTCCACCGATGCATTAATTACTTTTTCTCGATTATAGCCATAAGCCTTAAGCTCGGGATAATGGGTAGTTGCAATAATGCAAGCTCCTTTTGCAATCGCCTCGTCCAGTAGAGACATAGCAAGTGCGGCACCTTCTTGTGGATCTGTACCTGCTCCGAGTTCATCAAATAAAACAAGTGTTTTCTCATTTATTTGATCCATGATAGAAACGATGTTGGTCATATGAGATGAAAATGTACTCAGATTTTGCTCAATTGATTGTTCATCTCCAATATCCGCAAATACATGATCAAACACAGAAAGTTCACAGCCATCAAGTGCGGGTATTTGTAAGCCGGATTGCGCCATCAACGTACATAAACCAACCATTTTTAACGTTACTGTTTTCCCGCCGGTATTTGGGCCGGTAATAACAATAGCCTGATATGAACTCCCAATCTCAACGTCATTAGCAACTACTTCATCTGCGGGAATTAATGGATGACGTGCCTGTTTCATTTTAATAAACCCTTCATTATTTATTTTAGGCATCGCAGCTTTCATTTGATGGGCCAATTTTGCCCGAGCAAAAATAAAATCGATTTGTCCAAGTGCCATCACATTTTCGTATAATGGAGCATTTTCTTCAGCTATATACCTTGTTAACGTACGTAGTATAAGATCTATTTCCTGCTGTTCTTTAACAAATGCCGCTTGCAATTCATTGTTTAATTCGACCACTGCCTTTGGCTCCATAAACAATGTTTGTCCGGAAGATGATTGATCATGAACAATGCCACCTATTGAACCTCTGAGTTCATGTTTTACGGGTAACACAAATCGATCATTACGAATTGTAATAATGGCATCTGATAACTGTTTGCTTTTTGTTTTTATAGTGTTGTTCAATTTTTCACGTATGCGTGCTTCGTTTGTACGAATAGAAGACCGAATGCTTTGCAATTTTGAAGATGCTTGATCCAGCACTTTTCCTTGATCATCAATACATTTTTTTATTTGTTGTTCCAAGTCATTTAAAGAAGAGATATTCTTGGTGAGATCTTTTAATATCGGAATAGTTACTTCCAATTTTTCAATAAAGCCTTTTGTCTGTCTGCCACCATAAATCGTATTTGCAATATCAAGACATTCTTGTGGAGTCAGAGTTCCGCCGATAGTACTCCGCTTGATACTTGATCTAATATCGACGATACCCCCGAAAGGAACGTCCAAGTTTAGACGTAGCAGTTGTACCGCCTCATCTGTTTCTGCTTGCAGTGTTTGAACTATTTGCAGGTTTTTTTGCGGAGCTAAACGGAGCGCACGATCTTTTCCGACAGCAGTAGCTGCTGCTTGCGCTAATTGTTTGGTGATCTTATTGAATTCCAGGACACGGAGAATACGTTCGTTCATTTCGATTGATCTCCTTTACTAAAGCTTATTTATGGCGGTTAAAGTAGTTAATCAAGTGATCTTTTTCCCATGTATTTAATACTGTCTCTTTTTTAACCCATCCTCGCTTAGCTGTACGCACACCGTAGTCCATATGGGAAAACATGTTGTAATTATGGGCATCTGTATTAATCGCAATTGTTGCTCCCATTTGTTGTGCCGCTGTTGCCCATTCAGCAGAAAGATCTAAGCGATTTGGGTTGGCATTAATTTCAAGAGCAGTATTCGTTTCAACTGCACGTTCTATAAGTTGTTCTACATTTACGGCGTATCCGTCGCGTCTACCGATCAGTCGACCTGTCGGATGGGCAATCAGTTGGACAAATGGATTTTCCAGCGCAGTATAAAGACGATACATTATTTTTTCTTCCGATTGATTAAAGCCGGAATGGATTGCTCCAATTACGAAATCCAACTCACGTAAAAATTCAGTGGAAAAATCCAATGTTCCATCTGGTAGAATATCCATTTCAACACCGGCAAACACATGGATGTCATCATATTTTGCATTTAGCCGTTCAATTTCTTCCCGTTGCTTTCTAAGTCTTGTTTCATTTAAACCGTTTGCTACGCGCAAAAACTTAGAGTGATCGGTGATAGCAATATATTCATATCCGATTTCCCTAGCGTAATTCACCATTTCTTCCACCGATTGTGCCCCATCACTCCATGTTGTATGCATATGAAGATCTCCGCGAATATCATTACGTTCCACCAAATTGACAGCCGATGTAAATGCATCCAATTCTCCGCGATTTTCACGTAGTTCTGGCGGGATATACTGTAAACCAAAATGGTTGAAAAATTCCTGTTCGGAGTCGAATGTTATAATTTCATTTGATTCTTCTATTTCAATCCCATACTCATTAATTTTTTCTCCGCGAGCCTTTGCCAGCTGGCGCATCCCTACATTATGTTCCTTAGATCCAGTAAAATGATGTAATGTAGTAGCATATTCATATGGGGTGACAAGACGGAAATCAACATTGACATCGTATGCTTCTTCCAAAACAATCGATACTTTCGTAAGCCCGCTTGAAATAATTGTTTTTATATTTTTTATTTCCAGTAATGCTTGCCGTACTTCTTCTGGTTGTTCTGTTGCAATTATAAAATCAATGTCTCTTACCTGTTCTTTCATTCGCCGTAAACTGCCTGCCAATGAATATTTTTTAATAGGAGATAAACTATCTAAATACATCTCGATTTTTTCGACAGCCGGTAGCATAATAGCAACCGGAAGACGTTCGGGACGCTCATTAACTTGAGACAACGCCTGCAGGATATTTTTGCTCGTTTTTACACCAAAACCGGCTAGCTTTTCAACTTGTCCACTTTCGCATGCTTCCTTTAGGCTGGTCGCATCAACAACCCCTAAATCTTGATATAATTTTGCAATCTTTTTCCCGCCAAGACCGGGGAGTTGCAATAAGGCTATCAATCCGGCTGGTATTTCTTGTTCCAACTCATTCAACGTTTCGGATTCATTATTTTGCAAGTAATCCATAATTACCGTATTTGTCCCTTTTCCGACACCTTTTATTTTAGTGAAATCATCGATATCGGCAAGGGATCGTTCATCCCGTTCCAACGCTTGTGCAGCTTTACGGTATGCGGATATTTTAAACGGATTCTCTCCCTTTAATTCAAGATAGATGGCTATTGTTTCAAGTAGTTTGATGACATCTTTTTTGTTCTTCTTAAACATAAACTCACCTGCTTTGTCTCATCATTTTTCTAATTCGGTCTGTTATGCAGATTTCGAATAGCTTTTTACGCTCATTAAAAGGACTGATCCGGATAATATACTGCATTGCACATTACATACAAATGTATATCCAACCTCGAATCAGTCCGGGAGAAATATTTTAATATTAGAATGGCAGTAAACTGATCAAATCAGTAAACCATAACGATTTCATTTTTTCAGATAAAAATGGAGTATGTTCTATAATAAATAATGCGATTGAAGAGTCCTGGATGCGTGTTTGAATACCCATGACAGGTGTTAGTGCAAGAATATATAATAAAATAAATAAATATAAATAGATTTCTAAAAAGCCTAGCACCGCACCGCCTATTTTATTCAATGAACTTAAAATAGGAATATAAGAAACAAAATCAAGCATGGAAGCGATAATTTGCAATATAATTTTAGTTGCAAAAAAGATAATGATAAAGGCAATTGCATTATAGAAAGCCGTCTCCATAGGTACCGATTCCAAAAACATCGCCCAGGACCCATCACCGGATATATCGGGATAAGGAATCCATAACGCCAGTTGACTTGCAAGTTTTTTGTAATATAAAATAGCTACAATAAAGGAACCAATAAATCCTAATAAATGAAAGACCTGTAAAACAAAACCCCTTTTCAAACCGATTAAAAAGCCAAATAATAATAATATAAGCAATATGAGATTAACCATGTGCCATTTATCCTCTTTCTTCCTCTATTAAATTTAATAAAGTTTCATAGTCTTCTTTTAATTTTATATAGTCATTCATTGTATTAACAGCAGTAAGAACAGCTAGACGAGTAGTGTCCAGATACGCATTCGATTTTTGAATTTCGTACATTTTTTCATCAACAAGACGGGCAATCGATTGGACATGGTTCGGTGACTCTGTCCCAATGATCGTATACATTTTTTTATGTATTTCAACTGTTATTCGGGTCTTTTCCTGATCAGTCACACCATTTTCCTCCCATTAAAAAATAGTACACTTTATATTAACATGAAAACAAGCTTTTAGGAAACTGTTATAAAGAAAAGCGCAAGCGCCCTGGTAAGCCCCGACAAGCTTAAGCAAGAAATCGTAGTGGCGGACTTTGCCACGAAGAGTTATTGCTTAAGACCTCGAGGGGCTAGGCGTTTAAGCTAGACAGTTATGAACAAAATTATATACTTTCTGACCTTATAAAAAGAGAAAAACTCATCAAGATCAAGTATACTTCCACTATAGTACCACATATTTAATAACAGTTTTATCATTTTAGCTCTCACTATTTGCAGCTATGTATTTTTTATCGTTTTGGAACAGAAGACCCCTTCCTCAAAAATGTGTAAGCATTTTAGGTGGGGGATGAATGGTCCGTTTTTGTAATAAAAGTTACCAAATAAAAATCGAAAAGTAGAAAACACGAACATGTTTTTGGTATAATATAACTAACAAAATATTAAAAGAGGAGTGAACAACCGGTGACTGTTCAGCATAAAGCATACAAATTTCGCATTCATCCGAATAAAGTGCAAAAGCAGTTCTTTGAACAATCATTTGGTTGTTCACGTTTTGTGTTCAACCGTTTTTTAGGTGAAATTAAAAGCCTAACCTCTCTAAAATCATTGAACGTGAACCTTTTTAAAAACGAATTAAAACATTTAAAGTGTGAATTCGAGTGGCTCAAAGACGTTGATAGCATTTCACTGCAAGCAAGCATCGAAAATTTAAACGATGCGATGGTTCGGTTTTTTAAAAATTTCATTTGTCAATATAAGCTAGACAAATCTGATTCGTTTACGTACCTTGATAATGTTTCCAATGGTGTTTGATAATTTAAAGATTTTCTTGGTATTTGATTTCTCTTGTCTGCGACTGATGTAATGAAAGCCTGATTGACTTGATTAAAGTCCATTTCCTTTGGCAGACCGTCCTTTCGCAGTAAGCCGTTGGAATTTTCATTCAAGGCACGCTGAGAAGGCGTTCCTGGATCTGCAAAATAAATAGCGACGTCGTGTTGATTACAAAGTGACTTCCAATTGGAAAACTCTTTCCCGCAATCAAATGTGATTGATTTAAACATGTTTCTAGGAATGGACTGAAACCATTGATTCAAGGTAGTTTCAATATCACTTGCCTTACGTCCTTTTGGTTTCAAGGTAAAGATAACTTTTGAAAGACGTTCAACTAATGTGATGACAGCACTTTTGTGATGAACTCCAACAATGGTGTCTCCTTCTATGTGTCCGAACTCTCTCTTGAAGGCGGGATAATCTATTTTTCTTTCAGCAATATTTCGCTTAAAAGCTTGTTTTCCTCGACGCTCTTGATGACCATTTGGTTTCCTTTTTCCTTTCATTGGAAGCGTCGTTTTATCAAATATTCCATTTTTGAATTGACGATAAAGGGTACGCATAGAACAGTTCACAGGCTTTTCAGCACGACCAATAATGACATCAGGTGTCCAGCCTTTGGCAACTTTCTCTTTGATGTATGCCTGTTGTTTCTCAGGCAAAATGATTGTATGTCTTCCACAACGTTTTTTATTTTCTTTGTATTGCTTATAGTAATCAAGGGCAGTATGCCCTTTGTGGAAAAAGTTAGTAACGTTGTAAATCGTTTGACGTGAACGTTTTAAAAGCTCTGAGATTTTCATAACAGGGATACGCTGATGATAATAAGATTCTATCATCACAAGTTCATCCGTGGTAAGATGGGTGTAGGTCATTTGTGATCACTCCTATGTTTTCTGTGGTTGGAAACACATATCGAGTGTACCACGAATGACTTTTTTAGTTGTCTAGCTTAATTTTACAATCGACG
>NZ_JBPYCR010000059.1:0-10087 GCF_051846915.1 Virgibacillus sp. W0181 | reverse complement strand
GCAATTTGTTCACGCAGATTCACCTCTCCAAAAGGTTCTCCATATTGAAAGCTCTCAGGTAACGTTAAAACCTGATTCGCTATTCGCCTCCATAGTTTTAAAGGGAAATGGTATTGATCTACAGCATCTGTACGAAAATTGACACGAACGGACGCTTTCTTCTCCACCCTCTTTTTGCTAGTGGGAATTAGGGCTTCCTGGGATAAAGAAGGCTCTAATCGATTAACAAAATAACCTTTTCGCCCTTCCCCGCGAATATAGCCCTCTGCTTCAAGTTGATTGTATGCCGATAAGGTTGTATTACGGCTGACTTGAAGAGAAGCTGCAAGTTTTCGAATAGAAGGTAGTTGTTCATCAGCTTTCACATTGCCTTGTTCAATCAATGATTTAAACTGTTCGTAGATTTGTTTGTATTTGGGAGTGCTTTCGTTGAAGACAAAAAGGTAATTTTTCATATAAACCTTCTCCTGACATGCTTAATTAATTAAAACTGTATCTTTTTAAATGTCAATTTATATCATACTATATTTTATAAGAGTAATAAATATATTCAAACACGAAATTGATGAGGGGTGATGATCATGTATATTCCAAAGCACTTTGAAATCAAAGATGAAGAAGAAATTTATGAGCTAATTGAGAATAATAGCTTTGCTACGCTCTTTTCCCAACACGAGGGTCATCCGTATGCGACCCACCTTCCTTTGATTTTAGATAAAGAAGAAAGATATTTGTACAGCCACTTTGCCAAACCGAATATGCAATGGAAAGATATAGAGGAACAGGAAGTGCTTGCTGTTTTTCAGGGGCCGCATTGTTATATCTCGTCTTCCTGGTATGAAACAGATAAAGCTGTTCCGACATGGAATTACATCGCTGCTCATGTATACGGAAAGGTTGAAATCATCGACGGCGAAGAAATGATGGATTCCCTTAAAGATATGGTATTAAAATATGAAGAACCAAATAGTTCATATCAATGGGATCAATTGGATGCTCATTTTTTAGAAGGGCAGGCAAAAGGAATTGTTGGATTCAAAATCAAGATTGATAAAATGGAAGGAAAAGCAAAATTGAGCCAACATCATTCCACGGAGCGATTAAAGCTTGTTACTTCACAACTGGAACAATCTACTAGTGAGAATGAAAGGGAAATTGCATCACAAATGAAAACAATTCTTAGAAAGAAAAAACTAAAGAATTAAATGTGCTTTCTTTGATAAAACAGCACATAATAACATTAATAACAATCATTTTTGAAAGCGAGGAATTTTTATGCGTTTTGAAACGAAAGCTGTTCACTCTGGGCGCCAGGTTGACAAAACAACTGGCGCGGTGTCTACGCCAATTCATCTCTCTACTACATTCGAACGAGCTGCGGATGGGTCTTATCCAAATGCATTCGAATATGGTCGGGAGGATAATCCTAATCGTCGTGCTCTGGAAGATTGCATGACGGCGCTTGAGAACGGACATGATTGCGTCACTTTCGGATCAGGAATGGCAGCAATCGCGTCAGTAATTGAGGCATTACCTACGGATAAACCCCGCCGGTTGATTATGCCAAACGATATGTATTTTGGTATTCGTTCGCTTATTACGGAAACGGATATTGGATCAAGATTTGACATTGTGGTCATTGACATGACAGACCTCCATGCGGTTGAAAAGGCGATAAAAAGTGCCCCAACCGGCCTGGTTTGGATCGAGACACCTTCTAATCCACTTCTGAAGGTTACCGATATTGAAGCAATTACCAAGATGGCACAGCAGGCCGGGGCTTACACCGCGGTTGACAATACGTGGGCAACTCCAGTTTTGCAGCGGCCCCTTACTCATGGAGCTGATTTATCAATCCATTCTATAACAAAATATATCGGAGGTCATAGTGATTTAATGATTGGTGCAGTTGTGGCAAGATCAGGTAGTCCTATGTTGACCAATCTACGAGCTTGGCAACATTCAAAAGGTGCTGTGCCTTCTCCATTCGACTGCTGGCTAGCACTTCGTGGTGTGCAATCGCTAGCTCCACGTATGATGACCCATTGTTCAAACGCATTGGCAATTGCAGAATTTTTGAACCAGCATCCGAATGTTGAAGCCGTTCATTACCCTGGTCTTCCTGAACACGGGGGACATCATATCGCAGCACGGCAGATGAGTGCATTCGGTGGTATGTTGTCCTTTCAGGTGAAAGGCGGTCAAGATGAGGCAATGGCTGTTGCTGCAAAGGTACGATTATTTACCCGTGCAACAAGTTTAGGTGGAACGCATAGTCTCATTGAGCACCGTTCTTCCGTTGAGGGAAGTAAAACGATGACTCCAGCAAATCTTTTACGTGTATCGATCGGGATCGAAAATGTGGATGACCTCAAAGAGGATTTATTGCAGGCGCTTGAATAGATAAAGTGAAACTTCGTTCAGTGAGGTTTTCTTTCCTCCCCCACTAATAAAAAGAACAAAGGCTAGGTTCACGACGTCCTGGGACTGCGCATAAATGCTTGCCCCATCGAATGGCTAATTTTTCAGTAATGCACTGATAAATTAGCCCATTTTTTTCTTCAAATCATTGTAAATTCACACTTCCTTAAAGTTATTCCATTCCAATTGCAGTTATAGCTCTTCCTGATTATATCCTGTCAATCAGTAAATGAAATGGTCCGATTCATTCGTTAAACGATCATTTTCATTATTCTTGTTGTCTTCTTTGGATTACCCCATTCATGCCTACCCTTTCCATGTAAAAATGCACCTTCTCTAGTTTAGCGCACAGCCACTTTCAAAAAAAATTAATACGTTATTACTACAGCAATTATAAAAATGCTATAAAATTCGTCCTGTATTCCTGGTCGAGGAGCTCGTCGCCTGCAAAAGGCATGGGTTTTTCATCTTACTTGTTTTTGTGAAGTGACCTTCCATTCTCTTCACTTGCAGCATGCTGCATCCATCAACGCACCGCTAAAAGTAAAACATAACCTTTAACTTATAAAGAGAGTGAGATTGATTATGTTTAGTTTTATATTTTTATTGTTTCTTTTATACACTGTTTTTCAATGTATCTACATCTTTATCCCATGGACTACTGCCTTCCCAAGAACAATGAAGGAACTAGATCGCGAGAAAAAGTTTTCGATCGTTATCCCTGCGTTTAACGAAGCGACCATTATCACTCATACACTTGAAAAAAATAGAAAGCTAGATTACAAAAATTATGAAATTATCATTGTCAATGATGGTTCTACCGATAACACGTTATCGCAAATTAATAAACGATTTCACTTGCAACGAATCAGTCGCCGTCCAAGCAGGAAGCTCGCCTATCAAAAAATAAAATCCGTTTATCGGTCCAAATTGTACAGAAACTTGTGTGTAGTTGACAAAGTGAACGGCGGAAAGGCAGATGCTTTAAATTGCGGGATAGACTTTGCCCGTTATGATTGGGTCATAACGGTTGATGCGGATACTATACTTCGGGAAGATGCCCTTCAAGTATTGAGCAGCGAACTGGAAGACGCTTCCATCGTTGCTGTTGGAGGAACCGTTCATATCAGTCAGGGATATACAAAAAATCGTCCGCGTTTTTTAGCGAAAGGGCTCATTAATTTTCAAGTCTTGCAATATTTAACGAGTTTTTATTTGCAAAAATTTACTCAATCCCGTTTTCAAGCAATAACGGTCATTTCCGGCGCATTCGGGGCATTTAACAAACAAGTACTGCTTGATGTGAACGGCTACCGGCCAACAGTCGGCGAAGATATGGATATTACGATAAAAGTCCATAAGTGGATTGCCGCTAATAACAAGGAAAAACGGATGGTTTATGTACCTGAAGCAGTCAGTTTTACACAATGTCCCAGCAGCTACAAAGATATATTTAAACAGCGTTTTCGTTGGCAAAAAGCGTTTATCGATTGCATGGCGATTTATTACAAAGACTTTTTCCGTAAGCTGAATTTTCCAACGAGCTGTTATTTGTTATTTGATGCCTTTTTACTTGGCACGTTAAATACGTTTCCCATTTTACTTATCCCATTGGGGATTCTGCTCGGGAGTCATTTTTTAAGTATTTTTTTATTTTTAATCGTTATTTCTTTATTTTTAGGCGCCTTCCAAAATTTAACCGCTGTTCTAGTTAGTCGGCGTTATGAACACAAGTATAAAATACAAGATAATATATTTGTCCTTTTGTTTTTGTTTGTCGAAGTCTTTTCGTACCGCTTATTAGGATTACTATTTGTAAGCATCGGAACTGTTTTATATTTCATTGATAAAGATTCCTGGTATAAGGTTTCTCGTAGTTAGATGGGGAGGTGATGATGTGAGACTGTTCCGCCGATTTATCAACGGTATTTATCTGGTCATCTTTTTAGTTATTTTTGGTGTGATCATCCACTTTTTTTATATTCACATGCAAGCATTTCTTCCATTTAAAGAAGAAGTGGGATTAACCGACCACCATGTGTTATTAGAAGAAGTGGATGTGCATAATGTAATCAGAAACTTTGATGTAACAGAACAAGCAGAATGCGTTCCGGTTATCATGTACCACCGGATTGTTCCTGATCAACGTTTAGTCAGCAACGTTTATGAAAGCAAAAACAAATTATATAAAACAGTCGTAACGGAATCACAATTTTCCAAGCAAATGGAATATCTCCATGAAGCAGGCTATACCGTACTAAATCTGAGAGAATTGTACGCATTTTTAACCGAGCAGATCGATATACCGAAAAAAAGTGTCGTGATTACGTTGGATGATGGATACAAAGATATTTATTACACAGCATATCCTATCCTAAAAAAATATAATTTTACTGCCGTAAGTTTTATTATTACAAGTGAAATTGAAGAAAAGAATGCAACGTACATCCCCGAGGTGTACCAATATTTGAGCAAAACGGAGATGTTAAAGAGCCAGGATGTATTTGACTATCAAGCACATACATTTGATCTGCACGAGCGAGATGAGGAGGGCGTTTCTCTGCTTTTAAACACACCAAAGCATAAGGTGAAAAATGACCTGCAACAAAATATTCAACATCTAAATGGAAAGGAATTTGCTTTTGCTTACCCGTTCGGTGAGTATACCCGTGAAACGATGGAAATATTGAAAAACGAATTCAACTTCAAAATGGCATTCACAACAGAACCAGGTTATGCATCTCCAACAGAATTAGAAGATTTTTATCAAATCCCTCGCATCGAAGTTTCGCCGGAATATTCGCTGGATGACTTCAAAGCAATATTGGAAGGGAAAGGCATGTAGAAGAGGGAGGAGTGAAGATGGGCCTTTGCGCATTTTTGCAGTAGGGATGTACCGGGATTGCTTTCAACAGTCGGTTTCCAATTTGTATTAAACCCTCCAGCTTACATCGGTATAAATAATGGGTAATTTGCATATGCTATTAATGATAATTACAAATCATAAGTTTATAATATATACTTTTCATAAGCAAAATGATAGAATGGAGGTAGGAAGAGGTGAGAATAATGAGCGTTGCCTTACTTGATCAGTCAAAAGATGATATTCAACAAGCATACGAAGCCAATAGCTTGACCAAAATCGAAAAGGAAACGTTGTATGTATTCGATCGTGTCGTACACTTCATGTTAAGTTCTTTTAAAAATCAATTGAAAGGAATCACCTTTAAATCTAGCGAGCTCGACTTTGATGAAGCCTACATTTTATCTAAGAAGAACATGGAAACGATGTACAAAATGTTAGATTTTATCTCTCAACTTCATTTTCCTATATCTGATTACGATTTTGGAAAAATAAAAGTGGATATAGAACGATGGTACTACCGAATCGGCGGAAAAGGGATGTACTTTGAATATCAAGAAGATTACCTCCTTACACCAAAAGAGGCAGCAGAATTGCTAGGCATCTCCAATGTGACACTACACAAGTATATGAAGCAAGGGTTAGAAGCGATTGATACAACTTCCCATCATAAAATCCCTAAGCATGCCATCTCCCTTTGGCAAGATCCCGTGTATGCTATCCGGATGCAGATGCTCACACAAGAGAAGAAACTTCAGGATCAAACTCCAGAAGAACGTATGAAAGAAGTTCTTGAAGAGATTACGGAACTGCAAAAAGAATATAAAGTGAAAACTGTTTCAGAAGCATTGGCCAAATACAATATAGGTGACCTTGACGCCTTAGATGACCCTTCTGACTTTCGTAATTGGAAAGACCTAGAAGAAGAAAAAGAAGAATTACTTGAAGAGTTGATTGGAGGTTCTTCATTTGCATAGAAAATCAAAACCAATCAACTCTGTACTTCTTCCTGCAGACATAGATGACATTTTGCAAGACTACGGTGACTACTTGAAATCCTACCAGAACCTTCATACGAAAAGTTCTATTTATGCATCCTTCAAGCGAACCAAAACTAAATTGGACGTCTTATTCCCCCTAAAAGAACACCCCATCCATGGAATCACAGGTCTACATGCCATAGAAAAATACGATGAGAAAGGATATGTGAAAGAATATCATTATCAGTGGAAGAGAATTATCCCTAAAACAGGAATCAAGTTCAGTCATATATCCGCTTGGGAGAATGAAGCCCACAACGCTCCCAACACATCATACGAATATATAGTAGATACAGAGCCCCATCACCACCATCACATACCTGGTGAAAGAAAACATAGAAAGGAAAATTACGATATCCGAACATTGGATGCAGCTTTTAATTTTGTGGTTCATTACATAAGAAGTGGAAAAGAATATAAACCCTAATTCCAAACTCACCCAAAAACACTTTGGGGGATGCTCTTTTTCGTAGGATCTTTTCTAAAAAGTTGTTGTTTTTGGGGTATTATTTTTGTATGAATCTCCTTACTAGCAGCCCTAATACACGTAGACTCCTGGGGGAGCCAAGGCATCGGTGGAGACCCCGCAGTGACGAGCGAAACATCCGCCGAATAAGCTACGAGTTGCGAGTAGTGCTACTTCAGCGAAACAACCTGCAACACGACGAGCATACAGCACGAGGCAGGCTAAGAACGCGACGTCCTGTCGCAACGCCTCCATGACCAACATCCTGTTGGCCCGAGGCTCACCAGCCGCCCCCGGAAAGCGAAGTGTATTAGGGCTGGGGCGGGTAAGATAACAACATTCTATACGAAAAGAGCCTTTTCACAAAAGTATAAACACAGCTACATCCCCAACAGTTTCATCGGAGTCCCTCTCGTTATCCAGGAACCGATCTCCTTCACTGTTAACGGGCGAGAAAAATAATATCCTTGAATAAAAGGTTTTTCTCTCATCGATCCAATGAAATCCATTTGTTCTTTCGTTTCTACACCCTCAATAACGATGTTTAACTTTAAGGAATAGCAAAGGATGATAATCGAACGGAGTACGGCAGAGTCTTTTTCAGAAAGCGGTACGCCATCGACGAATGATTTATCAATTTTTATTGTTGAAATGGGCATTCTTTTTAAATACGACAACGAAGAAAGTCCTGTTCCAAAGTCATCCAGAGCAACAGATAGGCCAAGGTCTCTAAATCGACCTACAGCAGTGATTGCATTTTCAATATCATGAATGACACTTGTTTCCGTAATTTCCAGCTCTATATAATGACTATCCACTTTATATTTTAATAGATTTTTATTCATCACTTTCAATAATCTAGATGACGTAACATAGGATCCAGGGATATTAATGGATACTTGACGAAAAGGCACACCCTCTTCTAACCATAGGGATACTTGATGACAAGCTTCTTCGATCACCCAATCTGTCGCATCAAATATTTCCCCGTTATCCTCTAATATGGGAATGAACACTCCCGGAGAAATTAAGCCGTATACGGGATGATTCCAACGCAATAATGCCTCTACTCCAGATACTTCGAATGTTTTAGAACATACTTTAGGTTGATATTCTAAAAATAACTCTTGATTCGTTATAGCCCGACTAATATCTTGAGCAATTTGACTTTCAAACGTAAACGTATGGATAGCAGGGTCATACTCTATTACTTCGTGGTTATACTCGATCGAAGGATGTTGCAGGACAGCCATACTACTAGAAAACAACTCCCTTACAACCCTTTTATGACTAGAATGAGATATCGCACAAACGGCATTTATTACAATTTGTTTGTTATCTACTCCCAACGGCTTTTCCAAAACAGATAAAATGGCTTTCATTGATTCTTTCATAATTTCATAGTCCGATGTCCCAAATTGAAAAATGGCAAAACGATTCCCTTCGATACGATATACTTTTGCGTACAAAGGTTTTCCGCTTTTAATAATATCTCCTACTGCCTTGATCATTTCATCGCCAAACGTATATCCATAACTAGTAATCCACTTCTCCAAGTTATGGATATGGACAATGGCTAGTGTCCCATCTGTTATCATATTATTTAGTTCTTGCTCAAACTGCCTTTGATTAGGCAGAAGCGTTAGCGCATCAAAATGGTGCAAGCGATGATCTACATAACGATCGAGCAAACTAGTCAAACCGGAAATGAGCAATAACAAGGAAATTCCTATCGTAACTACAGCAATCAGCAACGTCATATCCATGTGATGCATTTCATTTAGGTTCTCTGCCAATGGTTTCCTTACATAAAATACAATGGCTGCCATTCCTGTATAGTGCATGCTTGTTATTGCAAGCCCTAATAAGATGGAGGTGATGATTTTTATTAATTGATTCCGCATATATTTCTGTAACGTAGAAAAGGTATACAAAGCGATATAAGACGCCACAACTGCAATTAAAATAGAGATGATGAATATGCCTGGTTTGTAAACATATTCCGCATCCATCTTCATTGCGGCCATCCCGATGTAATGCATGGAAGAAATCCCAAGTCCCATGATGGCCCCAGCGATAATATAAAAACGATGGGATGTGTTTCTTCGATTTGCAAAATAAAACGCAAGATAAGACGCAAACACAGCCGGAATGACGGAGATAATCGTTAGGAGCAAATCGTACTTCATAGAGATCGGCAACATAAACGCACTCATTCCAATGAAATGCATGGACCATATCCCTAAACCCATCGCAATAGAGGAGAGAAGCAGCCAAAAGTTTTTATGGAAAAAGCTAGTTTGTTGCATTCTCTGATTCATGGATAAAGCGGTATAAGCAGCACAACATGCAATGGCGATGGAAAGAATAACTAAAGAAACAGAATGTTCCCCATGCAGTATAAAAACATCTGATGACTCCGGAAATGAGAACATATAACAACCTCTTTTTCATGATTAGTATAAAAGCAAAATCGTTTGGTCTATTTATAGTATACACGATCTAGGACAAAGGTTGTATATAATATTTCCTTCATTTGGAAGTAAGAAAAGCACAAGCGCCCTGCTTAGAAACGTATGAGCTGTGCGAATCGATGATGACTTTCACCCAAGGGTATAAGTGCGACTAAGCCTCTGTCCTAAGCCAATCGGCAAGTCTTATTTATCGTAAGGCGCTGCGGGAAGTCGTCTAGTTTCTGGGCGCTTAACCTAGACAGTTATGAACAAAATTTTATACTTTCTGAACCTTGAAAAAAGACGTGAGAATGATCGTTTTCTCCCGCCTTTTAAATGGATAAGATTGTTATTTTCATTTCAACTGATTCGGATGCTTCATAAAGAAAGGCACTTGTTTCGCTCCGAGCATACGAATGTATGTAAACAATTGGCCTTTATGGTGGATTTCATGATCTATGGCATTAGATATCCAAAAGCTTCCTGGCGCTTTATCTCTGTTAAATTCAACCTCTGTGGTTATCTTTGTTTTATCAAGCGATTTTAAATCCCACTTGGACATCGACGTATACTTTATAACAATGTCGCGCACATCACTCACTGTCTTATAATCCTGTTCTGCCTTTGGCGGAGTAAACTTCCCATTTACCACTGTTTTAACAAACATATCCATTGAAGTAGCAATATGAACGGCTAAACCACCTAATGAATATGCGCCTTCCCATGGTTTGAAATCAACATCTTCATCATCGGCTAGTTCCAATAAATCATGAACGACCAATCGATGTTTTAACCATCCTTCAACCACTTCATCCATTGTACTCATTGGTAGTCCCTCCTTATA
>NZ_JBPYCR010000058.1:0-11624 GCF_051846915.1 Virgibacillus sp. W0181 | reverse complement strand
GTATGAGTAAAATGTTTATGGGGGAACACATGAACTAATTACTCTAATATATGTTAGATAGAATGTCACATGTTAGAGGTTTGTGTAGGGGTATTATTTGGATTATGGGCAATAACCATGAAAAAGAGGCCTCTCTTTTGTATAGTTAAAGTTACAACACAACAACTATCCAAAGAAAAGAGGACCTCTAAATGAAAGATATCATATCTCAAATCACAATGAAAGAATTAGAACAGATAACATACCGTGCACTTCAAGAAACATTTTCCGAAGTGATGGCAGAAGTGTTGATGCACATGGATAAGACGATTGCTGAAAACAGGGATAAAAAAAGGTTTGAATTAAGAGATAAAAGAAGGATGACATTTGATTCTATGTTTGGTCACGTCGATCTTCGAAGGAATTATTACTTTGATCGCGAAACTGGAAATTATGTTTCCCTTTTAGATCAACACCTTGCTTTTGATGGTGGTCAGATGATGAGTCCTGTTGTACAAGATCTAGCAATTGAATTAGCTGTAACGGGTGTTTCCTATCGTCAGGCGGCAAATGCATTAGAAACCCTTTTGGGTTATCCCGTGATTAGCCACGAAGGAATCCGACAACAGGTCCTGAACACGGAAGTGATTCCCAAAGAAAAACAACCGTTAGAAAAGGATGTTATTTTTGTAGAAGTGGATGGATTATATACAAAGAGCCAGGAAAAAGGAAGAAAAGGTAGAGAATTAAAAATATCAGCGATCCATCAAGGATGGGAAATGAATGGAAAACGAGCGAAGTTGGTAGAAAAGCAACATTTTATTCATAGAAGAAAGTTACCTTTTTGGGAAGAATTTGAAGAATTTTTGGTAGAAACTTATGAATACGATCCAACTCGGCACCACTTGGTGATTAACGGTGATGGTGCACAGTGGATTACATCCTGTCGTGAATACTTCCGGCACAATGCGATCTTCGTTATTGATCGTTTTCATGTCGCAAGAGATGTGCAACGAATCTTCCGAGATCATCCAAGATACCGTTCCATCCGAAAGAAACTTGCAGCTTATGATGCAGATGGATTTATGACAGAATTAAATAGTGCAGTTGGAACCATTGGAAACGAGAAAAAAGAGGAACAATTAGAAGCATTGATTGCCCAATTGTCACAGTATCCAGAAGCACTTGAAGACTACCGTGAAAAGCTAGAAGATAAAGGAATCGATACAACACATTTCCGTCCTATGGGAAGTGGCGAAGGAACAATGAGTGTGTTTGCCAAGCGCTTAAAAAATGGGCGAAGTTGGTGTGAAGACGGAATCATGAAATTCATTGATGTCATGGTCGCATTAAAAGATGGAAAAGAAATCATAACTTTGCAAGGGAAACTAGAGCCAACGAAAGATCTAGAGCAAGAGAAACCACCAAAGCACTTTGTAGAGAAGCTTTCAAAGCAGGTAGGAGAAGCCACAAGGAATAATGTAGCCTATCTCCAGCAAACGATCAGAAAGCCTGTTTTCGCAGCTTTAAAGGGATTGAAAGGTTTCTAAAGTTATTTATCTAGCATGAAGACCTTTATAGTTTTCAGTATCCGAACACCAATCAGACGGGAATGCTCCAGTGGGAAAAGCAACAGGCAAAAATCCCGCAGGAAGTGTTCTGTGTTTCCAATGTAGTTGAGTAGTTTCCCAGAAGTGTGTGCCAACGGCGGCAGCGTGAATAAGAATGAAGGTAATCTATACAAAAAAAGGTGGATTTTTTAACCTTTCAAATAATCACCCACAAATACTTGACTCAATCTTAAATTTCTTTCTTATGTTCACAAGTACATAAATCTGTTACTATTAAAATAGGATAGAATGTTATTGGAGGTTTGAACATTGAGTTCTCGGAATAATCGGTTTGAAAAATGGGGTAAAATCGGTAAAAGAATGCGTTTTATTATAGCGTTGTTGCTCGTACTTATCGTTGTCGGCTTTATTGTATTTCAGTGGCTGACGGATTACATATGGATGGATACACTTGGCTATGAGAGCATATTCATGACTATTTTCACAAGTAAGGTAGCTTTAGGGGTATCAGGATTTGTTTTGTTTTTTATTTGTACATATTTTACGTTGTTTTGGATTCGGCATACTTATGTAAGTCACTTTGGCCGTGAACAATTACCACCAATTATGCTTCACCGCAAACAGATGAGTTTAATTATGCTTGGATGTTCTGCAGTTGTTGGTGTCATAGGCAGCACAATTCTCCAAGGTGTCGGGTGGGAGCCCGCCTTAAAACTGTTAAACCATACGGCATTCGGTGTAAAAGACCCTTATTTTAATATGGACGTTTCTTTTTATATATTTATTTTACCTTTTCTAGAGTTCATCGTTTATGTATTATTTGGGTTAACGTTACTCTTTTTAATTGCACAAATAGCCGCTTATTCGGTCTTTCATATTTATCGTATGAGTCGATCGGCGCAGATTCATCTAAGTGTAACGATTGGAGTCCTCGGTTTACTTCTAGCTGGTTTGCATGCATTGGAGCCTTACGGGACACTGCTCACGAATCAAGTAAATATATTTCAAAAAAGTACTGTTTACGGACTTAGTTATACGGATGAATTAATTAATATTCCGAAGTCTTATGTGCTTGCCGCTGTTGCGGTTATTGCTGCAATATGGATTATTGTCGCACTGGGGCGCAAGAAACTTCAGTCAATTATGATGCCGGTTATCGTTTATGCATTTGTGCTTGTTGCAGGGCAAGCAGCATCCGTAGTCGTGCAGAACTTTATCGTATCGCCGAATGAATTTTCCAAAGAAAGTCCGTACTTACAGCATAATCTTGACTTTACAAGAGCGGCATATGATTTGGATAAAATAAAAGTGGAGGAACATCCGGGGGATTATTCTTTGACAAAGGAAATGGTCGAACGGAATGAACTTACCATTAATAATGTTCGTCTAAATGATTCTAGACCGTTGCTGGATATATATAATCAATTGCAAACGTTCCGAACGTATTACAAATTCAATGATATGGATATTGATCGTTATGAAATTGATGGTAATTATGAGCAAGTGTTTATCGGTGCACGAGAGCTGAGCACGGCTGACCTTCCTTCCCAAGCACAAACGTGGGTGAACAAGAATTTAAGATACACACACGGCTACGGGATTGCGATGAGCCATGTAAATGAAGTAACTAGTCAGGGACAACCGAAATATTTAATGAAAAACTTGCCTGCACAAGGTGAATTTGATATTAGCAGAGAGCAAATCTATTTTGGGGAAGAACCTTATCCAAACGTAATCGTAAATTCAAAAGTTGATGAGTTTGATTATCCAACAGGGGACCAGAATGAATCGAATCGTTTTGAAGAGCGAACTGGGATACCGTTAAATGGATTTAATCGCTTCTTGTTTGCTCTAAGTGAAGGATCGTTCCGCATGCTCGTATCTGACCAGATAACGAGTGAGAGTCAGTTGTTGGATACGCGTAATATTATGGATCGTGTGAAACGAATTGCGCCTTTTTTCCGTTATGACAGTGACCCGTATATTTTTATTCGTGAAGACGGAACGCTCGCTTGGATGCTGGATGCCTATTTATCAGCAGAAAATTATCCATATTCCGAAGCGCATAAAGGAAATGAAAACTACATCCGAAATTCCGTAAAGGTTGTTATGGACGCTTATTCGGGCGAAGTTGACTTTTATGTTGCCGATCCAGAAGACCCTTTATTGCAAACTTATAAAAATATGTTCCCGGAACTATTCAAAGAAGATATGCCAGAGGATGTTAGAGCACATATTCGTTATCCGGAAATGCTGTTTAAAATTCAATCCGCCATGTATGGAACGTATCATATGTCCAATCTGGAAGTATTTTATAACCGAGAAGACTTTTGGCAGTTCCCAACAGAAAAATACTTTAACAAGGACATTGAAATGGAACCATACTATATAACGATGAGAATGCCGGAAGCGGAAGAAGAAGAGTTTATTTTAATGATGCCTTACACGCCTAAAAACCGGCAGAACATGATTGCCTGGATTGGTGTAAGAAATGATGGAGAGCATTACGGTGATATGTTTATTTATCAGTTTCCAAAACAGAAAAACATTTATGGTCCGCAACAAATTGAGAACCGAATTAATCAGGACAGCTATATTTCACAGCAATTAAACTTATGGTCTCAAGGTGGTTCAGAAGTGATTCGCGGTAATTTGCTCGCAATACCAATTGAAGATACGGTGTTGTATGTAGAACCTATTTACATTGAATCTTCCAATGAAACATCCTTGCCGGAAGTAAAGCAGGTTGTGATGGCTTATGAAGATGAAATCGTTATGGAAGAAACTTTTGAGAAATCGCTGGAGAAGATTTTAGGTTTGATTGATCCGGAAGCTGCCGAACCGGAAGATGAAGAGGGAGAAGCAGGTGCAGGTGAAGAGTCAGATGAACAGCAAATTGATCAAGAGCCAATTGCTGGTGCTGAAGCAATCCTGAAAGAATTTTCCGATCTGTTTAATGCATACCAATCCGCTTTATCAGCGGGAGATTGGGAAAAAGCAGGTGAAATCATGAAGGAAATTGAATCAAAATTAACAACAGTAGAATAGACAGTATATAAAAGAGTGATCCTTATTGAAGCGAGCGGCGACTGCTTCCGGTACCTTCGGAGACGTTGCTCGTATCTTCTGAAGGGCACTCTTTTTTATATAAAGGTAAGAAAGTATAAATTTTTGCGCATAGCTGTCTAGCTTAATCGCCCAGAAACTAGGCGACTTCCCGCAGCGCCTTACGATAAGTCATCATTGATTCGCCATGCTCATCGTGATTCCTTTATCTCAGTTGCTTCGGTCCAGTCGCTACGTTTCTAAGCAGGGCGCTTGCGCTTTTCTTATTAAGTAAACGCGGTCTTCCGCTTCATATTGGTGTAAATAATTTGCAAATATGTAATGAAAGAGGGTTGTTTATGGATTCTGTAGAGATGAAATTTTCAAAGCTTGGAGTTGAAAATGCACCGGGGCAAGAGGTGCGACAGAAAAATAATAAAGTGGAGATGCAAGTCGATAAAATACCTGGTATACCAGTAGACTTTTCACATGGTGATGTGGATGCTTTCGAACCGATTCCCGGCACATTGGATCAATTCATAGAAGGGGTTCAAATTGGTAGCAAGCAAGCATATACCGAATATCGGGGCAATAAAAAAATACGGGAAGAAACCGCAGAGAAGCTTGCTAATTTTACCAGTACAAAGATTGATGCAGATAAAAACCTTATTATAACACCGGGAACACAAGGAGCCCTTTTCTTGGCAATGGGTGCAAGCCTTTCGCGAAATGATAAAGTTGCTATCGTAAAACCGGACTATTTTGCCAATCGAAAGTTGGTAGAATTTTTTGATGGCGAGGTAATTCCTATTCAAATGGATTATCTTCGTTCAACATCAGAGGCGGGAGTCGATTTAACTCAGCTGGAGGCGTCTTTTAAAGCAGGTGTTAAACTGTTTTTATTTTCTAATCCAAATAATCCAACAGGGGTAGTCTATTCGCAAAATGAAATTAGAGAAATTGCTAAACTAGCGCAGCAGTACGAAGTAAAGGTCATTGTCGACGAGCTTTACGCTCGACTAGTGTTTGAAGGACAATATTATACGCATATATCTGCTCAGAAAATTTTAGATCCCGAAAATTTAATAACAATAATGGGACCTTCTAAAACAGAGTCCTTAAGTGGGTATAGATTAGGTGTTGCATTTGGATCTTCTAAAATTATTGACCGGATGGAGAAGCTGCAGGCTATTGTTTCTCTTCGGGCAAGTGGCTATAGTCAGGTGGTACTGAATTCGTGGTTTAATGAACCGGATGGCTGGATGGTAAAACGAATTGAACAACATCAAGCTATTCGTGACGATCTGATCAGGAAGTTACTTTCCATTAAAGGAATTCAAGTAAGAGCTACAGAAGCAGGTAGTTACCTGTTCCCAAAGCTGCCAGAATTAACGGTTACCTTAGAAGAGTTTGTGAAGGTTCTTCGTAATCAGGCAAATGTAATTGTAACCCCAGGCACAGAATTTGGCCCCCAATTCACCGATAGTTTTCGCATTAATTTTTCACAAAATCATAAAGCAGCAGCAGCTGCAATAGATCGGATTAATAAAGCGGTTGAAGCGTATCGTAAATGAGCAATTCTCAACAAACAGCGCATCTGTTTATGGGAGAAGGTTCAAGTAACTTGGTATCGTGTGAAGAATGCGGGCTTGTTCCCCTTTTTGTTAAGTCTTTTTGCCCTTTTATGACTAAGGTTTTGGGGAAATGAGCAGGTTTACTAGTGCGTATATGCCACTATTTATATGCAAAGATATGATACAATTCAAATACAGTAGAGGTCTCCTTGAGAGTGGAGCAAACGTTTAAGCGAGTAGGTGACGTTATGCGTGTATTTGAAAAAGCCCCGGCAAAGATTAATTTATCACTGGATGTATTGGGAAAACGCGATGATGGATACCATGAAGTGGAAATGATCATGACAACAATTGATCTATATGACCGGATTGAACTGGAATCTTTGCCGTCAAATGAAATTCAAGTTTCCGTAGCAACGAGATACGTGCCGAGTGATGAGCGCAATTTGGCATATAAAGCAGCAAAAGTAATGAAAGATTGGCTCAACATAAAAAAAGGTGTCCATATTAAAATAAAAAAAAGCATACCTGTAGCAGCAGGTCTTGGTGGTGGGAGTGCTGATGCAGCAGCAGTCCTGCGTGGATTAAATCGTTTATGGAATTTGCAATTATCCAATAAAGCGTTAGCCGGTATCGGCATTGAAATCGGATCGGATGTACCTTTCTGTGTTTATAATAAAACAGCTTTAGTACAAGGGCGCGGAGAAAAGGTAACTCCTTTACCTAGGCCACCCGCATGTTGGGTTGTTTTGGCCAAGCCGGATATAGGTGTCTCGACTACAAAGATTTTTCAATTGTTGGATACAGTAGACATCGTTCACCCACAGACTGACAATATTATTCAAGCATTAAAGTTTAGTGACTTTGATATGTTGTGTATGTACACCGCAAATGTTTTGGAGCAAATAACAACGGAGCTTCATCCCGAGGTAAAAGAAATTAAACAAAGGATGGTTCAAGCAGGAGTGATGGGCGGGCTCATGAGTGGAAGTGGTCCAACGATCTATGGTTTAGTGAAGCAGGAAAAAAAAGGTCAAAGAATATGCAATGGTTTACGCGGGTTTTGTAATGAAGTGTATGTGGTCCGTATTTTAGGCTAAATATTGCGTAAATCCGTATGAAAATGGTATATTAGGAAGTAAATATTCGGGTTTGGGGTGTAGTAATGAAAAGAAGTAATCGATTGATAGCCTTGACAAGCCATTTTCTTGACCATCCAAGACAGCATATACAGTTGCCGCATTTTTCTGATAGATTCAATGCATCGAAATCGTCCATTAGTGAAGATTTGGATATTATTGACGAGATGTTTCATCATGAAGGCATTGGACATTTGGAAAGAATATCAGGTGCATCTGGAGGAGTTAAATACATTCCTGCTTATTCTGACGAAAAGACGACGGTATTTATAAACAAACTATGTAACATGTTGGAAGACCCCGTACGTATTTTGCCTGGCGGGTATCTTTATATGAGTGATATTTTGGGTGATCCGCACATGGTTAAACAGATTGGCCGTATTTTTGCATCAACATTTGCTAACCTGGAAATTGATGTCGTCGTCACAGTGGCAACGAAAGGAATTCCGTTAGCTTATGCTGTTGCTGCCTGCTTGAATGTGCCTGTTGTTATTGTGAGAAGAGATCCAAAAGTAACAGAAGGCTCATCTGTCAGCATTAATTATGTATCCGGTTCCTCCAAAAAGATTCAAACGATGGTTTTGCCGAAGCGCAGTTTGCCTGATGGATCCAACGTTTGTATTATTGATGACTTCATGAAGGCGGGCGGTACGATCACAGGCATGCGAAGTTTGTTGGCGGAGTTTCAGGCGAATGTAAAAGCGATTGGAGTATTGGCTGAAGCGGATGATGAGGAAGATGAACGGGTCATTGATGACTATGTGTCGTTAATCAAAATTACGGATGTAAATATGAAGCAAAATCAGATACACGTTCATCCCGGCAATATAAAAGCGAACGGTTGATATTGAAACTCCACTTTGAGAGGAGTATTATTATTTCTTATGGGAAAAGGAAATAGAGCTTTTGGGCGCTTATCTTTAAGAAAAAAGGATGGGAGCTTTATGAACTATTATAGGTCGTTTTGTCCCGTTGATTATAAATATTTAGTTAATTTTTAAACTTTTTTATTTATTTAGCAGGACTTTTTTCCTTTTTGTTGAATTATTGTAACTAAGTTCAAATTGGGAAAAGGTGGTGAGACATCATGGAAGTAACTGACGTAAGATTGCGCCGCGTAAATACGGAAGGCAGAATGCGAGCCATTGCATCGATTACTTTTGACCAAGAATTTGTCGTCCATGATATTCGTGTTATCGACGGTAATAATGGATTGTTTGTTGCAATGCCTTCAAAACGAACACCGGATGGCGAGTTCAGAGACATAGCACATCCGATAAACTCCAATACACGTGCGAAAATCCAGAAAGCAGTGCTGGAAGAATATCAACGTGCCGGTGAAGTCGAAGCAGAAGTGGAATTTGAAGGAGCAGGAGCTTCGTGAACCACCCGCCACTTAGGGGGCTTCCGTCTTGACCGCAAGCCAACCCTATCTCCACTTTATTGCCAGGGTTAAAGCTTGAAGATGGAGTCTTCTTGCTAAAGTTCTTTAAAATTAAATATAACGAGTATAGGGGACTAATGAGATTTTAATTAGTCCTCTATTTTGTGCAAAGGTAGGAAAGTGTAATACAAGGGAGGGTTAATTATGAGTAAACATAAAATTTATACGATGAGTTTTGCGAAAGTTTATCCACACTATATTTCAAAGGCAAAGAAAAAAGGGCGTACTAAAGCGGAAGTCGATGAAATCATTCGCTGGTTGACAGGGTATAGTCAGGAAGAATTTGAACTGCAATTGGAATAGGATAACTTTAAGGAAGTGTGGATTTAAAATGATTTTGGAAGAAAAAAATGAGCTAATTTATCAGTGCTCTACTGAAAAATTAGCCCTTCGCTAGTCAACAATAACGCTAGTTTTAGGAAGATCAAAAATGTCTGGCCCATCAGATTCTAATGAAATTTCATTTTATCTATTCAAGCGCCTGCAATAAATCCTCTTTGAGATCATCCACATTTTCGATCCCGATCGATACACGTAAAAGATTTGCTGGAGCCATCGTTTTACTTCCTTCAACGGAAGAACGGTGCTCAATGAGACTGTGCGTTCCACCTAAACTTGTAGCACGGGTAAATAATCGTACCTTTGCAGCGACAGCCATTGCTTCACGCTCGCCGCCTTTCACCTGAAACGACAACATACCACCGAATGAGCTCATCTGCCGTGTGGCAATATGATGTCCTGGATGATCAGGAAGACCAGGGTAATGAACGGCTTCAACATTCGGATGCTGGTTCAAAAATTCTGCAATTGCCAATGCGTTTGAACAATGGGTCATCATACGTGGAGCTAGCGATTGCACACCACGAAGTGCTAGCCAGCAGTCGAATGGAGAAGGCACAGCACCTTTTGAATGTTGCCAAGCTCGTAGATTGGTCAACATAGGACTACCTGATCTTGCCACAACTGCACCAATCATTAAATCACTATGACCTCCGATATATTTTGTTATAGAATGGATTGATAAATCAGCTCCATGAGTAAGGGGCCGCTGCAAAACTGGAGTTGCCCACGTATTGTCAACCGCGGTGTAAGCCCCGGCCTGCTGTGCCATCTTGGTAATTGCTTCAATATCGGTAACCTTCAGAAGTGGATTAGAAGGTGTCTCGATCCAAACCAGGCCGGTTGGGGCACTTTTTATCGCCTTTTCAACCGCATGGAGGTCTGTCATGTCAATGACCACAATGTCAAATCTTGATCCAATATCCGTTTCCGTAATAAGCGAACGAATACCAAAATACATATCGTTTGGCATAATCAACCGGCGGGGTTTATCCGTAGGTAATGCCTCAATTACTGACGCGATTGCTGCCATTCCTGATCCGAAAGTGACGCAATCATGTCCGTTCTCAAGCGCCGTCATGCAATCTTCCAGAGCACGACGATTAGGATTATCCTCCCGACCATATTCGAATGCATTTGGATAAGACCCATCCGCAGCTCGTTCGAATGTAGTAGAGAGATGAATTGGCGTAGACACCGCGCCAGTTGTTTTGTCAACCTGGCGCCCAGAGTGAACAGCTTTCGTTTCAAAACGCATAAAAATTCCTCGCTTTCAAAAATGATTGTTATTAATGTTATTATGTGCTGTTTTATCAAAGAAAGCACATTTAATTCTTTAGTTTTTTCTTTCTAAGAATTGTTTTCATTTGTGATGCAATTTCCCTTTCATTCTCACTAGTAGATTGTTCCAGTTGTGAAGTAACAAGCTTTAATCGCTCCGTGGAATGATGTTGGCTCAATTTTGCTTTTCCTTCCATTTTATCAATCTTGATTTTGAATCCAACAATTCCTTTTGCCTGCCCTTCTAAAAAATGAGCATCCAATTGATCCCATTGATATGAACTATTTGGTTCTTCATATTTTAATACCATATCTTTAAGGGAATCCATCATTTCTTCGCCGTCGATGATTTCAACCTTTCCGTATACATGAGCAGCGATGTAATTCCATGTCGGAACAGCTTTATCTGTTTCATACCAGGAAGACGAGATATAACAATGCGGCCCCTGAAAAACAGCAAGCACTTCCTGTTCCTCTATATCTTTCCATTGCATATTCGGTTTGGCAAAGTGGCTGTACAAATATCTTTCTTCTTTATCTAAAATCAAAGGAAGGTGGGTCGCATACGGATGACCCTCGTGTTGGGAAAAGAGCGTAGCAAAGCTATTATTCTCAATTAGCTCATAAATTTCTTCTTCATCTTTGATTTCAAAGTGCTTTGGAATATACATGATCATCACCCCTCATCAATTTCGTGTTTGAATATATTTATTACTCTTATAAAATATAGTATGATATAAATTGACATTTAAAAAGATACAGTTTTAATTAATTAAGCATGTCAGGAGAAGGTTTATATGAAAAATTACCTTTTTGTCTTCAACGAAAGCACTCCCAAATACAAACAAATCTACGAACAGTTTAAATCATTGATTGAACAAGGCAATGTGAAAGCTGATGAACAACTACCTTCTATTCGAAAACTTGCAGCTTCTCTTCAAGTCAGCCGTAATACAACCTTATCGGCATACAATCAACTTGAAGCAGAGGGCTATATTCGCGGGGAAGGGCGAAAAGGTTATTTTGTTAATCGATTAGAGCCTTCTTTATCCCAGGAAGCCCTAATTCCCACTAGCAAAAAGAGGGTGGAGAAGAAAGCGTCCGTTCGTGTCAATTTTCGTACAGATGCTGTAGATCAATACCATTTCCCTTTAAAACTATGGAGGCGAATAGCGAATCAGGTTTTAACGTTACCTGAGAGCTTTCAATATGGAGAACCTTTTGGAGAGGTGAATCTGCGTGAACAAATTGC
>NZ_JBPYCR010000057.1:0-12039 GCF_051846915.1 Virgibacillus sp. W0181 | reverse complement strand
ACTTCAAGACACTCGAAGACATATTATCGACGGTTAACTTAAGTACAATCTCACGCTATATGAGAACAAGCGTAAAAACACTACAAAAACACTTGCCTTTTATAGAGAACAGTCTTTCACATCCGTACAGTAATGGTAGAATTGAAGGCATTAATAATAAAATCAAAGTATTAAATCGAGTTGCATATGGCTACCAAAACTTTAATAACTTTAAAAATAGAATTATGCTTCATTTCAAGTTAAGAGCAATTGTAAACCAACAAAAAGAATCTGTTTATCCTGCCGCTTAAGCGGCAAGATAAACAGATCCCGAATCATTAATATTTCAGCGACCTTAATTCAGCCACCAACACTATTTGACAAAGAGCCGAAAATAGTGCCGGCAAGTAAAATACGTGCGGCACTATTGTTTAATTTATTCATTCTTATGTTTATTACCCACGAATTTGGCCGGCAATTTGAGTATCTGTATCTTCCAATGTTTGGGCTGTTGTATTTAACTGCATGTTTACTTCTTCAAGCAACTCAACCATGCGGACAAAAGAAACTCGTAACTCTTCATATTGACCTATAAAAGCCTCTTTAGAGTTACCTTCCCAAATCTGGTTTAAATGATCGCGGAGTCCATCAAGGTTGCCAATAATATTGGAAACGTTACTGCTTTCTACGCCATATCTTCTTGCTACATCTCTTAGTTCTTGAGGGCTTAAACGAATCATTCCGGACATATACATTCCCTCCTTATTTGTTGCAATTTGGCTCATTTCAGAATGGTAATTCTGCATGATTTCGTAGTACTCTGTGTACTTTTCATCAGACTTTTTCATCAGTTCCTCATCCTGGTTTTTAATTGCTTTTGCTCGTAATTGAAAGCTTTCCACAGTTAATTCTGTCGCATCAACTAGCATCATTTTTGCAGCTTCCAATTCTTCTATTTCTGGTTCAATTTCTTTAACCGCAGTCACAACTTCCTTAGACATTGGTATTACTTTTTCTATCAGTGCATTGTAAACCGTTTGATCATCGGTGTAGTTATCGCCGACTACGTTCTCTAGTGCTTGAAATGCCTTACTTTACTTACTCGAAAAGCTAGAGACATCTTCATTAATAAATGTAATCACAGCTTGTTGCCCGGGGGACGTTCCCGAATTACTTTCGTTCACATCTGTTGGCAACGAAGTACTATTTTCCAAACCACTTTTTTCATACTCAATACCAAATTCTTTTGCAACTTCCGCAATTGACGAATGGTATTTTTCCAGTGACTGTTCATAGGATTGAAACTTTTTATCGGCTTTCTTTTCTACTGCCGCATCGTTGCTTACCATAACTTCTGCAACTAGCTCCAACGCTCCGGCAAAGTCGGTGATCGCAGTTTCCAATAAAGTATGAGGTTCTTCAAGTTCACTAATTGGTATATCAATGTCTTTTACAATATCCACTGCTTTTTCAGCTTTTGGTATTGCCTCACTTTTTAATTTGTCATGAATTGTTGCTTCTTCCTGATTGCTTAATATTAATGAATTTAGTATATTGGCGGATTCCTCTTGGTAGTCATTCGCTTCTTGTACATCTTCATTAATAAATTTAATAATTGCTTCTCCCTTATCCTTATCAGAGTTTTGCATCATGCTTGAACAACCGCTAAGGATAACAGCTGCCAATAAAAACGGTATTAAAAACCTCACATTTAAAACCCTTTCTATAGCTTACGATATGTTTTTAAAGTAATTTTCTTTCAGTTTTGGATAAACCTTTATTTGTAGAGCCCTTGCAATAACAATTGTTATTACCGTCGTTAATAACGGAATAAAGCCTATTGGACTAATGAATAATCCAATGAACAAGTACAATACAGCAGAAAGATACAAAATAATATAAATAACAAAAAATAAAATATTAAAATAAACGAATCTTTTTACCTTCGATTTTTCATTTTCCTCTACTTGTTGACTTAAATCTTTTACTAATTTCAATTCGCTTATAGTATCTGTGAAAGGGGCTATCACGAATTTCATAATTAATTGTCCTCTTGAAAAATTTCTTTAAGTTTATTGCGCATCGTAATTTCACCTTTTGATTCAAAGCCTTTAAAAATAACATCCACTATCTGGTCTTGGTGGAAGAATACATTTGTATCTTCCGAAATATGCCCTTGTGGATAAGGGCATCCTACGTAATCCCATATTTCTTCTTTGTTTGCCTGCTTTTGTTTTCGTCCGTAAATCATAACTGCCTGTTCGACAAAGTTCAATTTTACAACTGTACCAATCGGTAGAAGTACATCCCCTATTTCGATATGTAAATCATTAATTTGCTCATCCATCTTTTGCCCCTCCTTTTATCACCTAAATCGTTCTATTCAAAACTTATGCCAAGTTTGATACCAAATAACGCTCGTAAATCAAGCATAGTTTCTTTTCCAATTTTCGCTTCTCCACCGACACTTCCGGCAGATCCACCTAAGGTTACTTTAACATCCGTATTGGTAAATGGGATACCTATTATTTGGGATACTTCACCTTCCGCTAAGGATACTTTTGCTGCCACACCAACGGATCCTTTGTCGAAACCGGCGTATGCCTGTGCGTTTCCAGCACTTCCTTTTGCCTCATAACCAGTACCGCCAATCCAATCACCAAGATAAGGCATGTTTCTATCAAACTGGTAGCGACCATCAATTGTATATGCTTTTGCTTCTGCTTTTGCCAATGGTAACGGCAAATTTAAACCAAATACTGATTCACCACCAACTCTTGTTTCAACGGATCCTTTTAATATATCTGTATTCATGTTGGCATCTATAATATCTGAATCATAATCCATACCACCATGAACAAGGCTAAATTCACTTCCTCCACCGACCTGACCACTTTCGCTGAAGTCATCAAGTCCCATCCAATCGTTGTTGTACCAGCCTGCACCACCAGTAACCGAAAAGTTTTCAGTAGATTCTACGGTATCACCAGCGATTATATAACTATCCTCCGGGTTACTCGTCTTCGGAGCATAACAGACATTATTGGGGGCTTCCTCTATCGATTGCAGGTGCGTAAGTTTACTCGTTGCATATTTTCCATTAGGAATTATCCAATTATCCAAATAATTTACTTGGTCAGCATTCGTTTTATCAACGAAATAAGTTTGTAAGTAGTTTTCTATGGCAACAAGCTCTTGTTCATTCACTGGGTCTATCCCAAGTGATTGAAATTCTCCTTTTTTCAGCATTGAATTAATTTCACGTTCCGAGAATGCTCCATCTGACCTTGTTGTTCCTCTGTATGTAATTGGAAATAATGCATATGGAACCAACATTGCGAGAAATGGCCCGTGTTCCGTTAACACTTCCCTTAACTTATTCGTTGCATATTGTAGTGGATTCGCGTCTTTCAAAATAGTATTATATGATTCAAGATCATTCAAAACGGATACGTTAAAATTCCTGATCGATATCGATCCATTCGTAAACATTGTCTGTATTTGTGAAAGATAACTTTCTATCGTTGATATATCCTGTTGCATAGCGTCTAGTGCATTAGTTTGCGATTGATCCAGTTGATGCAGCTGGTTTATCGTCTCCTGTGATTGATTTCTTAAAAGATTAACACTGGAAACAACTTCACTGTCATTGAGTGATGAAACAGATACGAGATCCTGAACACTGCGTATGTCACTATTAGCATCATTCGTGATGCTTTGGACTGTCGATAATAATTTCGTCAAACCCTGTCTCAAATCATCTTCTATAAATTGCTCACGAACAAAACCGGATTGATCAGGTTCAAATGAATAAACAGCCTGTAATATCCCGTTTAAGACCTCTGTATAATTGGAAATAAACTTTTCAAAATATGTCAAGAAAGGCATATGACAATTAGCGTAAAAAGAACGAATGGCATTGCCGCCTTTCCCAGTCAAGGAATCTTCAAGTGATATAATATTATTAATGGATTTTTTTACGTTATGTATTTGCTCACTGATTGTTTCCAGATGAACTCTTGTCCGATCAATCCCATGTTCGACCCCATCCACATTCAGTACTTTCACAAAGCCACCCCCCTTACCCGTTATTCCATGTTCAACGAAACGTCGTACTATTTAAGTAGTCTTATCCCAGATGCAACATTTTGATCTGTTTGCACTAAAGAATCAACAGCTTTCCTTGTTGCCTCTTCATTATTTGTAAGTAATGATTGATATGTATTTAAGACCCTTGCTAATGTCTCGTTCATCTCATTCAAAGCATTAACCATTGTTAACCTATTATCATCTTGTACTGCAACATTTTCATTTACATTAAGCTCTTGTACAGAAGCTTTTAATTCCGCCAACGCGCGCTCTGTATCCGATTGTACTACTTTAATTGCATCACTCACTTAACTCATTAACTCCCTTCTTCGATCGGCATATAACCCATAAAGTCTTGAGTTGCTAGTTGATATGGAAGCTTCCAAATTAATAATTGTTTGTTTAAGAGATTCTATTTTTGCAGCTATTTTTGACAAACTATCTTCAAGCTGGTTATTCGTCAGTGCTTGATAGCTCATTTGTAAAAGACTCTTTCTAAGATTCTGAAAGTCAGCAGCCAATTGGCCGTGCCAACTATTGGGGGTGAGTTCTGGGGATAGACAAAGTTGCTCATGTTGTTGAAGCTCATTTTGACATCGCTCTAGATTTCTAAACACTCTTTCTAGTCGTTCAAGTTCTTCCCTTTTTTGCTCAGCCTGCACGTTTAATGAATGGATGGAGCTTTGAAGAACAGAAATTTCCCCATTTATAATGTGTAAACTATCCATATACCTCACCTCTGTTACCATTAATACCCCAGATTGTAAATTTAAAACAATACATATAATGTTGTCTATTTTACCGTATTAAATGGTTGATATTAAGAGTAAAAGCTACCATTTACCCTGTAAACTCGTTACTATAACTGGTATAAAGAACCACGAATTTAGTTCGACCGATTTTTATAAGTCTTAAGCTTTTATCTTTCGCTGTTGAAACACTACTTTCATTAAATTTTTCCATAAATATACAGATTTCAACTCATAGGCCCAGAAATAGTTAAACCTTACCGATTACTGTAGGACGGAAATACTTGGAAGTTATTAATAAGTGAATTAGTGAGTTTATACTTGGATTTACTGGGATTTTGTTTGAAACTTGGTGAATAATGAATATATGTTTCATTTTCATTTAATCAATTTGCTTATTGCTTTAAACTCCGGATGCTCCGCTGTTTCCATTAATTCAAATAAAGCCATCTCCACGTTTGTTTCCGTAATTCCATAGGATTTCATTTTATCAACACCTAATTGTTTACTTTCCAATGTTCGCGAAGAGATTGCGTCTTTTACGATTTGTACGTCATGCCCATGCTCCTTTAAATCCTTTGCTGTTTGATATACACATATATGCGATTCGATGCCCGCAACTAATACTTGATTCCTACCTAGTTCATTAAAGGCCTCTTGAAATTGTTCATTTTTATATGCACTGAAGGTCATTTTTGCAATTGGTTCAAGGTCGGTTAAATATTGCTTCACTTCATCCGCAGTAGGTCCCAGACCTTGCGGATATTGCTCCAGCCAAATGATCGGGATATCAAGTTTGCGCAAGCCTTGGATAAGCTTGCCCAGATTTCCTAGTAATTCTTTGCTTTCATGCATAATATGAGCCAGTTTTCCTTGAACGTCAACTAATACAAATACCGTTTGATCTTTATTTAACATGTTTTCACCTTCCCTGATTTATTCGTAACAATTAATCATTAGACTAAATTGTAAAATTGATTTGTGTTTTCATAGATGATCTGGTACACCTTATTAACATTTAAGTCTTTAATTAATGCAATCTCTTTTATTATATCGTGAACCATTTTTGGATGGGTTAGATTGTTTGAAAATACACCTTCAAAAGGCCACGGACCATCTGTTTCGGCCATCAGTTTAGTAAGAGGGAACCGGCGGACTAATTCGCGTGTTCTTTCTTTATATAAAATATCAGGTGTTACAGAAATGTAGTAATCATTTTCAATTAACCGGTCGATCGTTCGTTTATCTCCTTTAAACCAATGAAAATGAGCTTTTTTCACCGAATATTTTTCAAGCAGATTACACACAATCGGGGCATCTTCGTAAACTGCGTGAAGAACAATCGGTTTTCCCAAGAATACTGTTTGCTTTATAAATAGTTCAAGCAATTCAATATAAGGTTCTACTTGCAGGTTATTGTTTTCTTTTTTTGAATAATACGGAAGTCCAACTTCGCCAATAGCTGTCATTGTTGCTTGTTCTTCAGTAATAAAGCGAAGGAGGTGATTCAGTTGTTCATCGCTGGGAAGAGGCTGTTCCGGATGAAACCCAAAAGCAGGTTTTATTTTTGCATTCATTTGTGCAAGCGATGCATTCGTTTGGGCGGAAGGAAGATCGTTCGAAACACTTATGAGTGCATCGATATTATAAGTCTTCAGCTGGTCTATAATAAGATGACGGTCAACTTGTTTATAGAGCGGCAAGTGTATATGTGCATCAATAATCGGATTAATCAACTTTTTAACCTCCTTCTCCCTACCCCTACCAAAGCTTTAAGCATTCATTTTCCTTTCTATACTGTTCGGTTATTAATTTTCATCGTCTGAACGATCATTTATTATCTTTTGCTTTAGCTGCTTTCCTAACTCGGAGCTATCAATTCCGTTTCTTACGGCGGCTTGGATAACAAGATAAGCAACAAAGAAAATAACAGCAATAAACAGCAAGCTTGTAATCATTCCTATTGGTACAAATGTTGACACGGTTCACATCTCTCCTAGTAGGACGTTTTATTGAAACAATCAATGATAAGAATATTCAATCGCTTCTTAATATAATTGTAAGTTTTTTAATAAGAAATTTCAATTGAATGAAAAACATGTAATAAAACCGAGGTGACTGCCCGCACTCGATACTCTTTGCTTCATATAATGTAATGCATATCGAGGAGGTGGTAATATGAACCTATATAGAATACTCCTGTTTATTGGTATTTTTTCAATTTTACTGGCTGGCCTTTATGCTTATCAAGAGAATAATCAACCAGTAAAACCTGAGGAAGAGACGCCCAAAGAAGAGAATACTATTTATTGGGGAGTTGATTCTGCCAGCTATACGGATGAAGCGCTGTATCAATGTGTTGAGGATAATTTTGGACAGCCCGCCATATGGGGGCGATATTTAGGGGATAAAGAAAATGTCTCGAAAGGCCTAGACCAACAGGAAGTGGAATTACTTCATAATAAGGATGTTGAGATTCTCGTTATATACAACCATTTTACAGATGCAACCGGTTATGAAAAGGGAGTAAAGGAAGCAGAACAGGCTATTCAGTTTGCTGCTGATCTAGATATACCAGAAGGCGTTGCTATATTCGCCGATATTGAACCGAGTTATCCTGTAGACACAGCATTTATGGAAGGCTGGTATGATACCGTGACAGATTCAAATTATGAACCAGCTGTATATGGTGTTTTCGATGAGGCTAGTTCATTGCTGGATGCTTTCAACAATATGAATGAAGAAGCGCAGAATAATACGGTCGTTTGGACGGCATTTCCACAAGCCGAAATAACAACGAAAGAAAACGCTCCTGACTTCAATCCACAAGGCCCTTCCGATGCTTTATTGTATGGATGGCAATATGCAATAGAAGCAGAAGCCTGTAATATTGATACAAATTTATTTGATGGAAAAATTAAACAATATATGTGGTAAATATTTAAATTAATCATCGCTCATTATTTTTCTATTCCCCCCTTATAAAGTGTCCATTCGCAAACATTTTATGGTATAATGTAAATAGTGTTTAAATAATAAATGTTATAAGTAAATGTTATTCTATCCGCAGTTACCGCAACCCGTTGATTTTACATTGGGTGTACAGGTAACTGCGATTTAACCGTGGATAAACGATGAAGGAGTGATTGGAAACGTTGTATAAAGAGAATCGCTTTCGCGGCTTAACCGGAGCAGATGTGAAAAAAGATTTAATTGCAGGTGTTACCGTTGGTGTTGTTGCAATTCCACTTGGGATGGCTTTTGCAATTGCATCTGGAGTAAAACCGGAATACGGATTATATACAACAATTATCGCGGGGCTTCTTGTTGCTTTATTTGGTGGTTCGCGCTTTCAAATTGCTGGACCAACGGGAGCTTTTATCCCTATATTATTAGCCATTGTCCTACAATACGGATATGAAGACTTACTAATTGCTGGATTTTTAGCAGGAATTATGCTTATCTTAATGAGTTTCTTTAAAGTAGGAAGCTTAATAAAATTTATTCCAAGATCGGTCACCATCGGCTTTACATCCGGAATAGCCGTAATCATCTTTTCGGGGCAACTTGAAAACTTCTTCGGACTCGCCGGCATCGAGAAAAAAGAATATTTTCACCAAAATATGATGCAAATCTTGTCCAACCTATCGACAATAAATATTTACAGCATTATGATTGCATTTACTGGACTATTCATTATTATCTTTATCCCCAAAATTTTTCCGAGAATTCCGGTGTTACTAGTAGCGCTTATCATTCCGACCATTATATCCATCCTATTTTTCCCGGATAAAATGGCAACAATCGGGACTGCTTTTGGCGGAATATCCCAGTCGCTCCCACCAATCCAAATCCCAGCTGTAACGTGGGAGAAGATCGTTTATTTATGGCAGCCTGCATTTGTCATTGCTATGCTTGGTGGCATCGAATCATTGTTATCGGCAGTTGTTGCCGACGGAATGACGGGCAAACAGCACCGCTCCAATCGGGAATTATTTGGACAAGGGCTGGCAAATATAGTAACGCCATTTTTTGGTGGGATACCCGCGACTGGTGCAATTGCCCGAACTGCGACAAATATTAAAAGTGGGGCAGTAAGTCCGTTTTCGGGTATTTTTCAGAGCGTGTTTGTTTTGCTTACTTTATTGTTATTTGCTCCATTTGCATCGCACATTCCTTTAGCAAGCATGGCACCAATCTTAATGGTCGTTGCTTTCAATATGAGTGAATATAAATCTTTCTGGCATATACTAAAACTACGGACAGGTGATTCCCTCGTTCTTGTAACTACGTTTTTACTAACTGTTTTTGTTAATTTAACGATTGCTGTTCCAATCGGATTACTTTTGGCTATGATTTCATTTATTAAACGGATCAGTGGTATGGTGGAAGTGGAAAAAATAATACCTGATAGATTTGCAAATGGCATTGCCGGGAACGGCGACAGTGATTACCGCTGTCCTAAAATTGCAAGTTACACCGTTCATGGTCCTTTGTTTTTCGGGGCTGCTGACCGATTTGAAAAGATGATTACACGTTCGATTAATAAACGACCGGCTGTATTAATTTTGAAAATGCGGCATGTGTCGTTGATTGACGTAACAGGTGAAGCAAACCTAGCATCGCTCGTAGAAGACTTTCAGAAAAAGAAAGGAATTGTACTTATTTCCGAATTGCAAGAAGACCCGTTGAACATGCTGAAAAAGACTGGTCTATATGACAGAATCGGAAAAGATCACTTTTTTGAGAACACAACAGACGCTATCGATTATGCTATAAGTATAATCAACGTAAATAAATGTCCTGTTTGTTCTAAAGACGGCACAACAAGCTGTCAAGTTTATAAAAAAATAAATGGTCATTCATCATGATCCTAACTCACTCATAATAAGTAGGTTTTAGACTAGTAGGAAACGTGTCATACAGACGTTGTTACACGATGCGACTGTTTTAAGCCTGTACTTCTTGACCCCTCGGGTTAACATATTTCGTGTATAGAGGAGCATGACAGCCCATTAATTTCGTAGTAAATAAAACTAATTAGAAATTCAGTCACTGATTAATTTAAAAAGTTCTTCTTTAAAGTTAAAGAAGAACTTTTTTATTGATACAATTTATTTATATGCATTTATTTATACTTCTTTGCTTTCATATTTTAAACTACTATTCTTATATGTACTTTTAATTTTATTCTTTGTTAATACGTTTTATTTTTCCATTGTAGATAGATCACCTGTAGGCAGATCAAGTTCCCAAGCCTTTAACACTCGGCGCATAATTTTACCACTTCTTGTTTTTGGTAAGAATTCTCGAACTTCTATTTCTCTCGGGGCAGCATGAGCGGCAAGCCTTTCTTTTACGAATACTCGAAGCTCCTTTTCCAGCTCCTTTGTTTTAGAAGTATCTGCTCTCAGTGCAACAAATGCTTTAACAATTTCACCTCTTACGGGATCAGGTTTACCTATAACTGCCGCTTCTGCAACAGAGGGATGTTCCACAAGCTTACTTTCTACTTCGAAAGGTCCTACTCGCTCACCGGAGGTCATAATAACATCGTCATCTCTTCCTTGAAACCAAATGTACCCTTCTTCGTCCATTATTGCAAGGTCACCTGACATATACCATCCCGGCAGTGCAAAATATTCTTGCAAGCGCTCTTCATTTTTCCAAATTGTTCGCATCATTGCAGGCCACCCAGATTTAATACATAAAGAACCCATTTCTCCTCGAGGAACCTCTTTTCCATCCTCATCCATAATTGCAACTTCTATCCCTGGAAATGGCTTACCCATCGATCCTGGTTTAATTGGTAAGGACGGGTAATTTGAAATTAATATACCACCTGTTTCAGTCATCCACCAATGATCATGAATATCCAATCCATACGCTCTTTTCCCCCAATGAATTACCTCGGCATTTAATGGCTCACCGACACTCAATATATGTCTTAAAGAGGTAAGATCGTATTTATTTATTTCTTCTTCTCCAATGGACATTAGTTTACGAAAGGCTGTTGGTGCACTTAACCAAACAGTAACGCGATATTTTTCAATTGTTTTGTACCAATCATCTGCGCTAAAGCGGCCACCACGAACTAAGTTGGAAGCGCCGTTTAACCACGGACCAAAGATTCCGTAGGATGTACCTGTTACCCACCCAGGATCTGCAGTACACCAGTATAGATCATCTTCTCTTAAATCAAGTATCCATTTTGCGGTTTGATAATGATGGATCATCGCATTATGCACATGAAGTACACCTTTTGGCCTTCCGGTCGAACCGGAAGTATAATGTAATATCATTGGATCTTCACGATCGACCCATTCGATCTTTAGTTCATCCGAGGCCTGCTCCATTTCTCGTTCGAAGCTATAAAATGTCGTACCAGCACTCCTCGGAGGGAGATCATCTTTACCACCGAGGATAATATTTTTTAATTTAGGTAACTTAGAATAAGGTACTCTTTGTAATAACTCCTTAGTTGTTATCAACGTTGTCGCTTCACTGTTTTCAAGTCGATCATGAACCGCTTGTTCCATAAACGCTTCAAATAAAGGACCTGCAATTGCACCGATTTTTAAAATGCCCATGACACTAATGTAAACTTCGGGACTTCTTGGCATAAATAAAAATACACGATCTCCTTTTTGCACACCAAGACCTTTTAATACATTGCCAAATTGATTAGACAAATATTTCATATCCTGAAACGTATATTTTTCGTCCCGTACATTATCATTGTAATATAATGCTACTTTATTTTTCCTCCATGATTCTGCATGACGATCAATCGCTTCATACGCCATATTCACTCTTCCTGTATCATACCAAGAAAATCCTTGTTCTACTTGTTTCCATGAAAAATCTTCACGTGCCGCATCATAACAAGGCATATTGAATTTGTTTGTAGCTCGGGCAACTGATTTGCTCACATGATCTCCCCCTACATGGAGTAGTTATCTTGCTACTCACTTTTATTAGAAAACTTAGCTTATTGCTAAAGGTATTCCAAGAAATAAGTTATTTCACTAGCGTTGCATTAATTAAAACAAATAATTACCAATATTCCCAATGATCAGTAATTTACTTTTTCTCCAATAAAAAATCCTTTATAATGGAGAGACAGGTGGTTCCTGTCCAAATCCCATTACAAAGGATAACAGATATGGACAAGAATACACGAAAATCTTCATTTGGTAAATGGATAAGCCCTATTAATTTT
>NZ_JBPYCR010000056.1:0-12374 GCF_051846915.1 Virgibacillus sp. W0181 | reverse complement strand
TTAGTATAAGCTAGAAAATTACGTTGTGGAATAAGTGTTGTAACAGAATTAGATCATATAATAGCGCTCTTCAGCCAATACACTACAATTTTTATGAGTGATTGAGGAAATGTTCGAACCAACTTAGTGGAAATGTAAAATAAAAATAGGGAGGGATTCCATGCTAAGAAAAAGTTTGAAACCGATAATTTATATTTTATTGGCATTTGCCATTATTGTCATTGGAGATGACGAGACAAGACACTTTCTGAAGCGAACAGTTAAAAGGATGTTTAAACGTGAACATGAGGAAATTAGATAACATGAATTATAAGGCTTATTTGGAACAGCCGGGTGCAGTTTCTGGAACATGGATACGGGCCTTTATCGTGCAGATTCAGACGATTTAATAGATTGGTAAATAATTTTGTTTTTTTAATTACAAAGAGGTGTTATAAGTGGCTTGGTCAGAAATAAGTTCAGTATTAATTATGCTCTTACTTTTAGGTTGGTCTATCAGTATAATGCGTGAAAACAATCGTTTGAAAAAAGAAAACACTAGACTTATGAAAAAAACCGGTGAATATGGGGACATGGAAAATGATGCAAAAGAAATGTTAAAGGAAACCCCAGAAGTAAAAGCTATTAAATCAATGAGAAAAAAGTATGGTTTATCTTTAATAGATGCAAAAGAGGTCGTTGATTCCGTGAAAAAACACTGATGGTCAATTAAAGGGCGAATTAATCTAATAAGTACATACAAGTAAGACCATACGGCTAAATAAACCGAGAATTAGTTGCACTATTTTAAACTACCAAAAAGAAGATTATTCAATTCCAGGGAAGAACTATCCCTATTACTACAGGACTTAGTTTGTCATATTTATGTTAATTTTATTTTTCCCAGCAGGAATCATTCTGATGTGGATAGGTAATAAGTTTGGAAAAATGGGTCGGATTATTATATCTGCTTTAGGGCTATCACTGTTATACCCTTTTTTACTTAGAGTTAGGAAACAGCAGTCAAATCGGTATAGGTATTGATATGGTTGAAGATGCTATGCTAGAAGATAATTCATTTTTATAAGGGCTTAAATCCTGAGCTCTATTTTTTTGCAACAAAGCAAGAATAATATAACGAACAATGCGGTGGATTTGTGAGTAAATGTTCGTTTTTAAATTGACTTATCTAATAAGTCTTGGTAAACTTGCTATGGACTTTGATGAAAACCGTCCAATAAACAATTTTTAATAAATAACAAATTAGAAAATAAACGATAAATTATCCGTGGAGGTGCACGATGTCCTCAGTAGTAGTAGTTGGTACCCAGTGGGGCGATGAAGGAAAAGGGAAAATTACAGACTTTCTTTCACAAAATGCTGAAGTAGTTGCGCGTTATCAAGGTGGGAACAATGCCGGTCATACCATTGCATTTGATGATGTGACGTATAAGCTACATTTAATACCATCCGGCATCTTTTTTAAAGATAAAACTTGTGTATTAGGGAATGGTATGGTCATTGATCCGAAAGCATTTATGGAGGAAATTGAATATTTGCACGGGCATAACGTATCGACAGAAAACCTCCGGGTCAGCAATCGGGCGCACGTTATTTTGCCATATCATTTAAAACTCGATATTCTTCAGGAAGAAGAAAAAGGCATTCATAAAATCGGGACAACGAAAAAAGGCATCGGCCCTGCGTATATGGATAAAGCGGCACGAAGCGGAATCCGCATTGCAGATTTACTTGATAAAGATGTATTTGCAGAAAAACTAGCGCAAAACTTAAAAGAGAAAAACCGCTTATTTGAAAAAGTTTATGAAGTAGAGCCAATAAAAGTTGAAGATGTTTTAGAAGAATACTACGAATATGGGCAGCAAATGGCGAAGTACGTTTGTGACACATCTGTCGTCTTAAATGATGCACTTGATGCCGGCCGTCGTGTATTATTCGAAGGTGCACAAGGTGTTATGCTTGATATTGATCAAGGAACATACCCGTTTGTAACATCATCAAACCCAGTTGCAGGTGGCGTAACGATTGGTTCCGGTGTGGGGCCATCGAAAATCTCCAACGTTGTCGGTGTTTCTAAAGCATATACAACACGTGTAGGTGATGGGCCATTTTTATCTGAACTGCATGATGAGGTTGGCGATCAAATCCGTGAAGTGGGCAGAGAGTACGGCACAACAACAGGCCGTCCGCGCCGTGTAGGCTGGTTTGACAGTGTTGTCGTTCGTCACGCGCGCCGGGTGAGTGGAATAACCGATCTTTCACTAAATTCTTTGGACGTTTTAACTGGAATTCCAACGTTGAAAATTTGTACGGCATACCGTTATAAAGGGGAAATTATTAATGAATTTCCCGCAAGCCTGGCAAAGCTTGCACAATGTGAAGCTGTGTACGAGGAAATGCCTGGCTGGACGGAAGACATTACACATGTCAAAAGTCTACATGAGCTTCCGGAGAATGCACGCCATTACCTGGAGCGTATATCCCAGTTAACAGAAATCCCGTTGTCCATCTTTTCAGTTGGACCGGACCGGACACAAACGAATGTCGTCCGTGGCGTTTATCGATAGTTCGAGCGGAATGCTTAGTAAGTTAAAACTTAATATATAGGTGCAAAAAGTCGTTACTTATTTAGTTAGTTAAAAATATGTAACGTCTTTTTATTTATTATTTAAAGATAAGAATGTGTATAATTTTGTGCATAGCTGTCTAGCTTAAGCGCCCAGAAACTAGGCGACTTCCCGCAGCGCCTTGCGATAAAGAAGACTTGCCGATTGGCTTAGACAGAGGCTTAGTCGCCCTTATGCCCTTGGGTGAAAGTCATCATCGATTCGCACAGCTCATCGTGATTCCTTTATCTCAGTTGCTTCGGTCCAGTCGCTACGTTTCTAAGCAGGGCGCTTGCGCTTTTCTTAATTCCAAGCGAGTTACTTGAAACTGCAAATTCGCCGCACCGACCCCGTTCATAATGACAGTAGCTATTTTCTTTTCAGTTGTTCCGCCATTATTATGTTATACCTCCTTCATTTAAAAAATGTAACATTGTTTGAATGTTGTCTTTATTTGATCAACCATAATCAATAAAGTTCATAACAATAACAATCCCAAGCAGTTCTACTTCCAATATACCGAAAACTTTCAGAAACAGACTTTTAAAGCAAATTGCGTTAGAATAGATAAAAGGTATTTTTTTATATAGTATGGGAATTATTGTGTAGATAATTAAAGTAGTACGAAATTAGCGAATGGATTATGTTAGACTCCACAATCGCAATTTTCATAGAACGATCTTGTAACAAACAAAACGTTTCATCGCGAACATCATATGTAAATCTAAACAACAGCGAATTTGCATAAATACATTGAAAATAGCTGAAAAGGAAGTGAGTGCCATGAGCTTGAAAATTTTAGTCGTCGATGATGAAAAGCCAATTGCAGATATTTTGAAGTTCAATTTGGAAAAAGAAGGTTATGACATTGTATGTGCCTATGATGGGGATACAGCTATCACATTGGCGGAAGAAGAAAAACCCGACCTTGTTTTACTGGATATTATGCTGCCGGGAAAAGATGGCAATGAAGTTTGTAAGGAAATACGTAAAACACAATCGATGCCGATTATTATGCTAACGGCGAAGGATTCTGAGATTGATAAAGTACTTGGGTTGGAGCTGGGTGCTGATGATTATGTGACAAAGCCATTTAGCAATCGCGAGTTAATCGCTCGTGTAAAAGCTAACTTGCGCAGACAACAACAGCCTGCAGATGATACTGTACAGCCAAAAAAGGATATTCATATTGGTAATCTTGCTATTCATCCGGATGCCTACAGCGTTTCACGTGATGGAGAGCATATCGATTTAACCCATCGTGAGTTTGAGCTGTTTCATTACTTAGCAAGACACATTGGACAAGTAATGACGCGAGAGCATTTACTGGAGACTGTGTGGGGTTATGATTATTTTGGCGATGTCCGGACGGTCGATGTAACCGTTAGAAGATTGCGCGAAAAAATAGAGGAGAACCCGAGTAATCCGATGTGGATTGTTACCCGTCGCGGCGTTGGGTATTATTTACGCAGTCCAGAGCAGGAGTAATTGTGATGAAAAAAGTTGGTTTCTTTCGTTCTATCCAATTAAAGTTTATTATTATATATATTTTACTGTTGCTTATTGCGGTACAAGTGATTGGCTCTTATGTTGCAAAGGAAGTTGAAGCCGAGCTCTTAGACAATTTTAAGGATTCGGTTAATGACCGTGTGGAGCTGTTAAGCATTAATTTACAGCAAGCATTTAATAAGGACCGGACCGGTGACGAGAGTGAGCCAAGTCTTCAACAGGAAGTACAAGATATTGTTACCGACGTTGACCGTGGAGGTTTTACAACTATTCAAGTCATTAATAGCCAAGGCCGAGTTTTAGGGACAAATGACTTTTTAAATCAAGACATTGTCGGTCAAAAAATTACCGAGCCGATTGTGCAGCAATCATTGAAACTTCACTCTTCACTCGACAACACACTTTTAAATAGTAAAACCGGTGATCGTATTTTTGTGCGGGTTGAACCGATTCTTAATGAAGACGAAAACATTGAAGGTGTCATTTACATACAGACTTCTTTGGAAGGTGTGTATGGGCAGCTGCAAAATATTAATGACATTTTTTTGAACGGCTCCGTTTTAGCTTTGATCGTTTCGGCAGTACTCGGCATTCTTGTAGCGCGTGCGATAACAAAACCGATTATAGAAATGCGGAGGCAAGCGCAAGTAATGGCGACAGGGGATTTTTCCAAAAAGGTAAATGTGCATGGAACGGATGAAATCAGTCAGCTTGCCGAAACGTTTAACGATTTAAACGATCGGTTACGGCTTTCGATGGCAACGATTCAGGAAGAACAACGTAAATTAAGCTCCGTTCTTTCCAATATGACGGAGGGAGTGATTGCGACGGATCAGGCCGGGGAAGTAAGCCTTATGAACGATGCCGCTGGCAGGCTGCTTGGAGCGAGCCCTGAGCGTTTTATCGGGGAAGATCTATTGGATTTACTGGAGCTGGATGAACGGATCGTTGATATAACCGATCTGCAGGATAGTGGTTCAATTATTATCGACTTTTCCGAAGAGGACAATGTCTTTCTAGTTCGCGCTAATTTTTCTACAATTTTTGATGAGAATCACGCAGTTATTGGCTTTATTACCGTATTAAGCGATGTAACGGAAGAGGAAAAAGTTGAACAGGAACGTAGAGAATTTGTTTCCAATGTTTCACATGAGCTGCGTACGCCATTAACAACATTGCGCAGTTACCTTGAGGCTTTGACAGAAGGTGCTTGGACCGATAAAGAAATTGCACCGCAGTTTCTTGCAGTTACCCAAAATGAAACAGAACGCATGATACGAATGGTAAATAGTTTGTTGCAACTTTCACGCATGGACAATAAGGAACTTTCTTTACATCGGGAAAAAACGGAATTTATTCGTTACTTTCACGAGGTTATTGATCGTTTTGAAATGAATGTTTCTGAAAACATTACATTAAGACGTGAATTGCCGAATCTGCGTTATTACGTATGGATGGATAAAGACCGGATGACGCAAGTGCTGGATAATATTATCTCTAATGCAATCAAATACTCGCCCGATGGTGGTAATATTCGCTTCAAAGTGGAAAAGCAAATCCGGCAGATCATTGTTAGTATCAGTGATGAAGGCCTAGGCATTGCTTACGATAAGTTGGACAAAGTCTTTGATCGGTTCTACAGAGTGGATAAAGCACGGACAAGAAAGGTTGGGGGAACTGGACTTGGCCTAGCTATTTCAAGAGAATTGGTTGAAGCACACTACGGGAAGATTTGGGCGAGAAGTGTTGAGGGTAAAGGAACGACCATTTTCTTTACTTTGCCGCTAATGAACGAGAAGCGGAGGGGATCTAAATGACATATGAACGGGTAAAAACGTTTGTTTTAATTCTGTTGGTAGGCATAAGCTTACTGTTAACGTTTGCGCTATGGAGTAATCAGCCGAACTTTGATCAATTTCATGATGCCCGCTATATTAGCCAAGTGGACTTGGGTGGAGAGGAAGAGAAGAAAAAAGAGATTATTCAGCCAAGCTCTGTTATTTTTCACGAGAATGGTATTCACTCCAGTTTTAAAGATCCCCGTGAGTTAGAGTCACTGAATAAAGATATGCAAACGTGGGTGTTGTATGACTTCCAGGCCGGAGAAGCGGCTGGCAGGCCGGACAACAATCAGCAGGTGGAGCTCATTTATCCGAATCCTGTTCCGATGGCTACTGTACCGAGTCTACACACATTTAATGAGGAAACGTATATGCCCAATTGGTCGTTTCAACGTTTGTTTATTACATTTAAAGAAGAGTCAAGTTCATTGCAGTTTTTGTTTATGTCTGTTGATGGACGGAAACAAGCAACTGCAGTTGTAGATAAGTCGGATAAGTTTGATCTTTTAGCAGACTACTTTTCAGATGATGAAGCCCTTCAACAGTATATTTCCTTTGGGAATGCGAAGGCACCGGTCTATTTGCCAAAGGATCCAATCCTCATGAATAAGAAAACATTGTCGGTTAGTACGATTGAGCCGGATTTGCTCGTCAATATTTTGTTCACAACCCCCTCTCTCGTTAGCCCAAATGTCGGAGAAGCTTATTTTACCGATGGACAGCGGGGAATGCGTCTTGTTCAAGATGGTCTAGCAATTGAATTTACAAATCCAATTCAGGCAAATTATGAGCAAATGGAGAAAAGCGACCTACTGGATAAAAGTATATCCGACATTAACGGTCATAAAGGGTGGACAAACAAATATAAATTTGAATCAATTGATAAATCGCTAAATGAAATTCGCTACAGAATGTATTATGAAGGATATCCGGTTTTTGATTACGCTAATAGCTCTGTTATTGAGCAGGAATGGCGCAATCAGGAATTATACCAATATTACCGGCCGTTATTTGTCCTTGAAAATACCCTTAGTCAGAATGAAGTTGAGCTTCCGTCCGGCCAAATGATTTTGGATTACTTGCAAGGAAATGAAAATTATCAGACGAAAAATATAAAAGATATTCGATTAGGTTATCACTTGGATGATTCGGAAGACGTATCCCACAGTGCTACGCTTCAGCCTGGTTGGTACATTAATTATAATGGCAGCTGGAGCCAATTAGATATTTCTGACGCTGTTAGCTTTAAAGGAGGGAATTGAGGATGCAATGGGGTCAAATAAAAACGTTGTTTATCCTCTGCTTCCTCATCCTAGATGTTTATTTGTTAATTCTATATCTTGATAAACAAGAGCAAGCAGACCTTGGAATATTGGAGCAGCAGGATACGACGATTGAAGAACAGTTAGAGGATGATTCAATTAAAGTAGGTCCGTTGCCGGATGAAGAATATGAAGAAAACTTTATTTCGGTTAAGCCAAAGATTTTCACGGAAGAAGAATCTAAAGCATTAGACAGTTTGAAAGATCAAAACTCGATGTTCAATCAAAATTTTATTTTATCGCAATATGAAAAACCAAAAAAAATTCCGGAAACCGGGACAGAAACAGATATTGAAAAAGTTATTTTGGAAACATTATTATTTCCGGAAGAATATACGTATTGGGATTGGAATAAACAGGCAAATATATTGATCTTTTTTCAGGAGGAAAATGATCGTCCTATTTACTATAACCAAAACGGCTTAATTCTCGTTTATCTCAACGATAAAAATGAGGCTGTTTTTTACACACAGACAATGTTAGGTAATGCGGATTCTAGAGCTGAAAAGCGTTCGCTAATTAAACCGATAAAAGCTATTGAAACGCTGTATAAACAAGATGAACTAAAGTCGGGTGATGAAGTAACAAGCGTTGATATTGGGCTTCATACGAGAATACCGCTTGACAGTGGTGTACAAGTATTTGCACCGACATGGAAGGTCGCAGTTAATGGGGAGAAAAGTTATTTTGTTAACGCAATGGAAGGGTTTGTTTTTTCCAGTGATGAAAACACATTTTTGGCAGAGGCATTGCGAATGAACCTGGAAAAAATACAAACAATCGACGAAAAGCAATTGTCGAAAACGTTTATCGAAGAGCAGATAAATAAAAAATTGGAATTACTTAGCCGGGGTGAATCAGAGTGAGTTTACGTTTTAGTGTATTAGCATCAGGGAGCACAGGAAATGCGTTTTATATTGAATCAGGAAAGGAAAGAATCCTTGTCGACGCTGGCTTGAGTGGGAAGCAAATCGACCGCCTGTTTAGTGAAATAGAAGTAGACCCGACGCAATTAACGAGTATTTTAGTCACGCATGAACATAGTGATCATATTAAAGGGCTCGGTATAATCGCCCGAAAGTACGATTTACCTATCTATGCTAATGAAAAAACGTGGCAGGCAATGGAGCATTCGATAGGCAAGATCCCCCTTGACCAAAAGTTTGTTTTTGGCATGGGAGAGACACATACCTTTGGCGACATTGACGTAGAATCATTTGGCGTATCTCATGATGCGGTGGAGCCGATGTTTTTTACATTCCATCACGGCGGAAAAAAAGTAGCACTCGTGACAGATTTGGGTTACGTTTCCGAACGAATTAAAAAGACAATAGAAGGTGCGGATGCTTATATTTTTGAAGCCAATCATGATGTAGGTATGCTGCAAATGGGCAGGTATCCATGGAATGTAAAACGACGTATATTAGGAGATTCCGGACATGTTTCAAATGAGGATAGCGGTTTGGCGCTAAGCGATGTGATTAGCAATCGAACGAAGCGCATTTATTTAGCTCATTTAAGCCGAGACAATAATATGAAGGATCTCGCGCGCATGTCGGTAGATAGTGTCTTGAAAGAACGAGGAATTGAGATTGATTTATTCGATACCGATCCGGTGACTCCGACCGCGCTTTATGATGTGGTATAAGAAAAAATGCTGCCTTCCTGTAACGGAGGCAGCATTATAAAATTGTATCAGGTGGATAAAATAGACGAACAGTTTTTATGATAAATCTATTGTTTATCGGACATAATAGAGAGGTAATACATATAGTAATCAACATAAACGATCGCTTACGCATTTGTGTGGATAATTTGGCACATAGCTGTTTAGTTTAAATCGGGTGTTGTCATCACTGTTTTCGGTGTGACGAGCATTAACACGCAGTTCCGAGATGTGGCCTCTAAGTTAGCCAGCGTTTAACCCTCGAAAAACAGCTCGTGGAAAAACTGCCACTACGTTTTCTTGCTTAAGCTATGCTTGAGGCTTTTCAGGGCGTTGCGTTTGCGCTTTTCTTACTGCATAAGTGCAACTAAGGCTTTCGCCATAAAGGCTTGGCGATAAGCCAAGTTATCTAATGAAAGGGGGGGACTGTTATATGGGGTATTACACTGATCAATCACCAAAGCGAAAAAAAAGTGGAAACTGGTTCGTCCCCGTCATTATTGGCATCATTATTGGAGGGCTTCTCGTTTTCTTTTCCATCTCCATGAATAACAATGAGGAGCCGTCGGTAAGTCAGGAACAGAACTCGTCCAATCAAACGGGACAATCGATAACAAAAGACGTTTCCGTAAACGTGTCCACGCAAATAACCGATGTAGTAGAACAAGTATCTCCAGCCGTTGTTGGAATAACAAACATTCGACAGCGCGCGGATTTTTGGCAGCAGCAGGAGGATCGAGAAACCGCTTCGGGATCGGGCGTCATTTACAAAAAAGAAGATGGAAATGCGTATGTAGTGACGAATCACCACGTTATTGACCAAGCGGATGTCATTGAAGTCGTTTTATCAGATGAAACGACGTTGGAAGCAGAGCTACTCGGTTCTGATTTGTTTTCTGACTTAGCTGTTTTACGCATGAAGGATGATCATGTCGACAAAGCAATTGAAATGGGCTCATCTGAAAATGTAAAAGTTGGGGAACCGGCCATTGCGATCGGGAATCCGCTAGGGATGTTTTTAGGGTCGGTTACTCAAGGAATTGTGAGTGGGAAACAACGAACCGTGCCACAGGATTTCAACCAGGATGGACGACCTGACTGGCAAGCGGAAGTCATTCAGACCGACGCAGCAATTAATCCGGGAAATAGTGGCGGGGCGCTCATTAATATGGAAGGCCAGCTGATCGGAATTAACTCGATGAAAATCAATCAAACCGTAGCGGAAGGATTGGGTTTTGCAATTCCCGTTGATATTGCCCGACCGATTATTAAAGAGCTTGAAGAAACAGGAAAAGTGACACGACCGTACTTAGGTGTAGAAATTTATTCGCTTGATGAAGTGCCAAAAGTGGAATGGCGCAATACGCTAAACTTGCCGAAAGAAGTGAAAGGCGGCGTTTATGTGTGGAGAGTTGAGCCATTAACACCGGCTGATGAAGCAGGACTTGAGCGATTGGACGTGATCACCAAGCTCGATGGGGAAGAAATTATGGATATGATTGATTTACGCAAAATATTGTACCAGGAAAAAGAAGTCGGTGATACGGTAAAAGTAACCTTTTATCGTGACGGTGAACAACAAGAGACAAGCGTGACGCTCGGTGTCCAAGAATAAGATTTATCGAGAAGACGGTATCTGCTATTGTGATACCGTCTTTTATAGGACACTATCCACATAATTTAAGAGTTGTGCACAATACGTGGATATCTCTCTATTCTGACAGTAAAAAAATCAATATATAGGTAAAAATTTAACTCGCCAACAATATAGACAGGAACACTTGTGCATATGTGGATAACCTTGTGGATATTAGCATAAATAAATTAAGGAGCCTTTTAAAGACTCAAATGATAGCAAATAATCGGATTTGTACAGCAAGTATATAATGTCAGTTTAAATTATACGGTTCGCTAATAATAATGCATTCATCCTTCCTATAAATTGAAATATTATTAATATCTTGTTTTTATCCTCGGCTTGTTTTTCCATCGTTCTTTAGGTGCTTTTGCAAGCGCATTCAAAGACGTAGCAACGGCGACGACACCTATCGTATTGCAGTTCCGTTTTATGCTGGGATCATTGCGATTTTAAGCAGTTCTGGATTAGGTCAAATGATTATTGATGGAATGGGGTCCATTGCTACCGCAAGTACATTTAATGTATTTACGTATTGGGTCTCGGGATTTGTGAATATCTTGGCTCCGTCCGGTGGCGGACAATGGGCGTTGCAAGGACCTTTGCAAATGCCAGAAGCAATTGAGCTCGAAATTGAACCTGCAAAATCCGCGATGGCCGTAGCGTGGGGAGATGCCTGGACGAACCTTATACAGCCATTTTGGGCATTACCGATCTTGTCCTTCGTCGGGTTACACATTCGTGACATTATGGGCTACTGTATTTTGCTCAGTTCATTGGTCGGTGTTGTGACAAGTATTCTGATTTTCTTCTTATTTTAAGCTTGCAGAAATGGGATTAATAAAAAAAGCTGACTTCTCGTTGGAGAGGTCAGCTTATTTTCGTTGGAGCACTTTTTTGCCAAAGAATAAGGAGTAGGATAAGCATGACAACATCGAGTCTTGCTTCGAACGCAAAAGAAAATACACCCTTACTGGCTATGATTGGGATTTTTGTAATAAAAATAGCCCCAAGCATAACGATGATTAGCGGAAGGGTCGCTTGTTTCACATACATTCCAGCTACAATCAACGTGCCGCAAGTAATTTCCACGATTGCAATTAAAAATAAGGTCGCTTCTGGAAATGGAATGCCCAAACTTGTAAAAATTCCTTTAAAATCAGATGCAATTAATTTCATAATTCCCGAAGTAATAAATACATAACCGATGGCATAGCCAATCCATTTTAACGTGTGAACCCGCATCGTGATATTCACCTCCATCTCATGCCTTATTCTCAATATATGCAGGAAAGTGGACAAACTTTACAAAAAGATTAATCAACTCGGCCTGTGAATAGTAAGATGGAGTGAAAATTGTGCTTTTACACAGGACTTTATTGCTTGTTTTCTTTGTGATGGAGCGGAGATAGGGGAGTTTAAATAGGAGCAGTTCACCGGTCTGTTTCGAGTTGTCCAAAACTTATTAACAGGGTTATCCACAGAAAACTGTGTATAACTTAGAAGTTGGATCAAAATTATCTTTTTATGTCAAAGATCAAATTATTGGGATATATCATCCTAAGTACGGATATATTACTCCCGAGTGTGGATATATTGCTCCAAGTACGGATATCCTGCCTCCGAGTGTGGATATAACGCTTCAAGTACGGATATAACGCTTCAAGTACGGATTAAGTCCGTATTATTGTGTAAAAGGGATAAACAAAAAAGGGCCATATTAATTCCTTGTGATACAATGTTTTCAACGACGATAACAGTGTAGGAGGAATTAATAATGACCCAATTACAGTT
>NZ_JBPYCR010000055.1:0-12502 GCF_051846915.1 Virgibacillus sp. W0181 | reverse complement strand
AGTTCATCCGTGGTAAGATGGGTGTAGGTCATTTGTGATCACTCCTATGTTTTCTGTGGTTGGAAACACATATCGAGTGTACCACGAATGACTTTTTTAGTTGTCTAGCTTAATTTTACAATCGACGAAAGCAAAACAAGTTTCCTAGATTCAAAAGTAAAAAGAACCCTGTAAAATCCTATACAACAAAAATGGTTAATAACAACATCCAAATAATAAACAATAAAATTAGAATCCCTAAAATAGGTTGGATGCGCTTTTCTAAAAGCCGAGATATTCCAGCCGATGCAAAAATTAAACATGTAACCGTTCGGAAGAACAGTTCAGGTAAATATTTTGTATCGGTTTGCGTACAAGAATACATTGAATACCTACCAAAAACGCAAAGCGTTATTGGCCTTGATATGGGGTTGGAACATTTTGTGATTGATTCAGATAAAAACAAAATCAACAACGAACGCTATTTTCGTTCGCTGGAAAAGAAGTTAGCCAAAGAACAACGCAAATTGTCACGCAAAATTTACGGTTCTTCCAACTGGTATAAGCAGAAGTGTAAAGTGGCCACGATTCATGAAAAGGCCGCTAATAAAAGAAGAGACTTTCAACATAAACTATCAACCGATATCGTCAAAAACCACGACATCATCGGCATTGAAAGTTTAAGTGTGTTCAACATGATTAAAAATAAAAAGCTGAGCAAATCCATACAAGATGCGTCGTGGTCTGAATTTGCAAGCATGTTGGAATATAAGGCCAAATGGTACGGCAAAAAACTCATCAAAGTTGGAACGATGTTTCCATCGTCACAACGTTGTTCTGTTTGCGATACCAAAAATTCAAAAGTAAAAGATTTAGTAGTTCGAATTTGGAATTGCGAGCATTGCCATACCACGCACGACAGAGACATTAATGTAGCTATTAATATTAAAAAAGAAGCAGAGAGGCTACTTTCCAAAGGAAAAGCAGCCTAAATAAAATATACTGTCAACAACCGCAGGGACTGCGGGGGTAGCCTGATAATGTTGGGTTCAAAAGAACCCATGACCCAGGAATTTCCATCTTCAAATTTTTATAAAAAATTAAGGTGGACTAGTTCAATTGCTATAGTTTATATTAATTTGGAATGGAGCGACTAACATGGCCCAGGAAGTGTACCAGTTTTCACTAAAAGCAATTGAAAAAATGAAAAAAGAATACCTTAATGTTCAAACCCCGCCACCGCCGGGAGCTATTTTTCGTGCGAAAACCAATTATGCTGTTATCACTGCATATAAGTCCGGAAAAGTAATGTTTCAGGGTAATTCCCCACAAAAAGAAGCATCCCAGTGGTTGACACAAACAGATTCGGTTAACAAACCATACCCCCAAAAACGAGCCGTTGCAGTTAATGAGCCAGCCTCTGATATTTATACGAGTAGCCATATTGGTTCCGATGAATCAGGAACAGGGGATTATTTTGGACCAATTACAACGGCGGCAGTATATCTAACCGACGAGCAAATTCCACTGCTGAAGAGCTGGGGTATTCAAGATTCAAAAAAAATAACCGATGAGCAAGTAAAAATACTTGCCAAAAGAATTGCCGAAAGCTCTATCCCTTATTCATTACTCGTTTTACATAACAAAAAGTATAATTCGTTACAGCATTCAGGTTGGTCACAAGGAAAGATGAAGGCAATGATGCATCATCATGCAATTCAAAACTTGCTTAAAAAAATTCCATGCTTGCCTTACAGCGCTATTGTAATTGATCAGTTTTGTAAACCGGAGATTTATAAGAAGTACCTTGCGTCTGAAAATAAACAAGTACTGCCAAAAACTTTTTATAAAACGAAGGCGGAAAGCTTTTCGACTGCTGTAGCTGCTGCATCCGTCATTGCGAGGGCAAGCTTTTTAAAGGAAATGGATAAACTTTCAGAAAACCTCGGATATAGTTTATTAAAAGGAGCCTCAAATAAAGTCGACCAGTTAGCTGCAAATATAATGAAAACAAAAGGAGAAACCGTACTGGAAAGTTGTGCAAAAATTCACTTTGCCAATACAAACAAAGCGAAAAAGCTGATAAGAATGAGTTGACCAGCTGTATTTTATAAAGAAAAGCGCAAGCGACCTTCCTAGAAACGTAGCGACTGGACTGAAGCAACTAAGATAAAAGAATCATGCCCCTGCATAAGGGGTATGCCAACGTTGGCCGCAAAGGCCGTATTTAGTTGGCCCTCCCTTACCTTATGGAATCGATGATGACTTTCACCCAAGGGCATAAGGGCGACTAAGCCTCTGTCTAAAGCCATCGGCAAGTCTTCTTTATCGCAAGGCGCTGCAGGAAGTCGCCTAGTTTCTGGCCTGGCAGGCTTAGAACGCCACGTCCTGTGGCTCCGCCTGCACTAGAACATCCTGTACGTCGAAGCTAGACAGCTATGCACAAAATTATATACATTCTTATCTTTTAAATAACCGTTTCATGCTTGTTTGCATGAAACGGCTTTTAACATTAATACTAATTTATTCTTTTTATTTTCACATACGCAAAGTTGCAGCAAACGTATTCGTAACGTTTCTAATAATTTCTTTAACAGATGCATCTACTTCACTATCTTTTAACGTTTTTTCAGGATGTTGGTACTGAAGACTAAAAGCGAGTGACTTTTTGTCTTCGGCCACATTTTCACCTGTATATAAGTCAAATACATCGACACTTTGTACAAGCGGCCTTCCAATTCTTTCTATCTCCGCTTTCACGTCCCCGGCCACGGTATCCATATCAACAACGAAAGCCACATCTCGCATAATCGATGGATATTTAGGTATGACATCATACGTAGGTGTATCATCAGTTAGTTCAATTATTTTTTCCATATTAAGATCAAAAACATACGTTTCTTTTAAATCCAGTTTTCTGGTAAATGCCGGATGTACTTGTCCGATAAAACCAATGACATCTCCAGTAGCGGCAGTAATAACCGCACATCTTCCCGGGTGCATATCAGGCAATCTCTCCTGCTCAAGCGTAAAAGGAATATTTAAAAACTGCATTAACCCTTCAACAATTCCTTTTAAAACATAAAAATCTACTTGTTTATGCTCCTGTTGCCATTTATGGTCTACCCAAGTACCGGTGAGTGCTGCGGATAGCCGCTGCAACTCTGTTGGCTGTGCCGTTAATTGTTTTTCATCTGTTATAAAAATGGAACCAATTTCATAATATCCATTATTGAATTGGGAGCGTGCCCGGTTGTATGCCAATGTTTGCAATAACTCCGGCAAAATACTTAAACGTAGATAGTGATGATCTTCCGTCATCGGCATTGAGAGCGCGATCGGCTTAGGCGACTTTTTCATCACTTCTGGACTAATTAATGAATCGGCCATCTCTTTTTTCGTCAATGAATACGTAATGGTTTCCATTAAACCGGTACTTTGTAAATAATTTTTTACTTTCCGTTTCAATTTTTGTTCGTAAGATAACCCGCCCGGTTGCGATGCATTTGCTGGTAAAGTAAATGGCAAACGATCATATCCATAAATACGGGCAACTTCTTCAAGCATATCTTCAAAAATGGTAATATCGCCTCGTCTTGTAGGTATCGAAACAGTGAACGAATCATTCTCACATTCGTATGAGAATTGCAATTTAGTTAAAATTTCTTTAATCTCGATTGTGCTTATACTTGTTCCAAGTCGTTTATTTACAGTTGTTGTATCCATCTTTACTGTTTTTTCTGTGCGATCAAGTGCATCCACTTCGGAAACATCGGACAACACCGTTCCATTTGCATATTGTGCAAACAGCTGGCATGCCCGAATGCCGGCCCGTTTTACCCGATTAGGGTCTATCCCTTTTTCAAAGCGGGTGCTTGCTTCACTCCGTAATCCGGTATGCTGTACTGTTTTCCGAACAGAAGCTGGATCAAAATATGCTGCTTCCAGTAAAATAGTATTTGTCCCGTCATGTACTTCTGTATCCGCACCACCCATCACACCTGCTAAAGCAATAGGCTTCTCTCCATCTGTAATTACGAGATCGTCGGTTGAAAGTATTCGCTTCTGGTTATCCAATGTCGTAATGGCTTCCTTTTCACGGGCACGTCGAACGTGAATGTTATTTGAATCCATTCGTTCATAATCAAAAGCATGTAGCGGCTGTCCATATTCAAGCAAGACGAAATTTGTGATGTCTACAACGTTATTGATCGGACGAACACCTGCCGCCATTAAATAATTACGCATCCATAAAGGAGCTTCTTTTACTTCAATATCTTTAATAACGAACGCACCATAATATGGGGTTAATTGATCGTCTTCCACCGATACAGTAACATAATCCGTACTCTTTTCCTTAGCTGTATCAATCGTTTCGTCTGGAAATTGCATCGGTACATCCAAAATGGCGGCTACATCATACGCAACGCCAAACATGCTTAGCGCATCTGCCCGGTTTGGAGTCAAATCAAACTCAAGGACGGCATCGTCGAGATTAAGTATTGAAGCTGCATTTTCTCCTATTTTCGCATCGTTCGGCAGCACAACAATTCCATCAGCAATATCCGCTGGCATATATTTCTCTTCTACCCCAAGCTCCTGTAAGGAACAAATCATGCCATTTGACTCAACTCCGCGCAATTTAACTTTTTTTATTTTAAAATCGCCCGGTAAAACCGCACCTGGCTTTGCAACTGCTACCTTTTGTCCTTGTGCGATATTTGGCGCACCACAAATAATTTGTAACTTTTCCGTTCCGACATCGACTTGACAAAGATTTAAGCGATCAGCATTCGGATGCTTTTCACAAGTTGTTACATAACCTACGACTACGTTCTCGCTTTTTTTCGCAACGTAATGGATGCCATCAACTTCAATTCCGGACTTTGTAATCATTTCCGCGAGCGATTCAGCAGTTAAATCGCCGTAATCAACATAATTTTTCAACCAATTTAATGATACTAACACGATCTATACCCTCCTCTATGCATTATGGAACTGTTTTAAAAAACGAACATCATTTTTATAAAAGTGACGAATATCGTCAACGCCATACTTCAGCATGGCAATTCTATCCGGCCCCATACCGAAAGCAAATCCGGTGTAGACTTCGGGATCGTATCCTGCCATGGCCAATACTTTTGGATGCACCATTCCTGCGCCTAATATTTCAATCCAACCACTTTTTTTACAGACAGAACAGCCTTTCCCACTGCAAACTTTACACAATATATCCATTTCGACAGACGGTTCTGTGAAAGGAAAAAAGCTGGGACGAAGTCGAATTTCACGATCTTCGCCGAATATTTTTTTTGCAAATGTGTTTAATGTTCCTTTTAAATCACTCATGCGGACATTTTTATCGACATAAAGCCCTTCTATTTGAGTAAACTGATGGGAATGGGTCGCATCATCATTATCCCGACGATACACTTTACCCGGACAGATCATACGGACTGGTCTATTTCCTTCCAATGCACGCATTGTGCGTGCCTGAACTGGTGATGTATGTGTTCGCATAAGTAGTTCATTCGTAATATAAAATGTGTCCTGCATGTCTCTGGCCGGATGTCCTTTAGGTAAGTTTAATGCTTCAAAATTATAATAATCCGTTTCAACTTCTGGTCCTTCTTTTATTTCGTAACCGAGCCCAATAAATATGTCTTCTATTTCCTCGATAATGGAAGTCAATATATGGGGGCCGCCTACTTTCACCGGTCGTCCTGGCAATGTTACATCAATTGTTTCGTTTTCCAATTGTTTTTCTAGTTCTACGTGATCAAGTATCTCTTGCTTTTCATCTAAAGCTTCTTCAATTGCACCTCTTACTTCGTTAGCCAATTGACCGACGACAGGACGGTCCTCTTTCGATAATTGCCCCATTCCTCGGAGAACAGTGGTCAGTGAACCTTTACGGCCTAAATAAGCAACATTCAGTTCCTGAAGACCTTTCACGGATTGTGATTGATCAATTGCTTCCAAAGCTTCCTTTTTTATTGCTTCTAATTGCTCTTTCACGAATATTTGCCTCCTTAATTTTCAAAAAACAAAAAAACCTCATCCCAAAAAAGGGACGAGGCTGTTATTTCGCGGTACCACCCTTGTTGACACATTAATCGTGTCCAACTCTTATTGATAATGGAAATTCATCCAGAACACCTTTACTTACGATTTAAGGTCTCGGTGTCAGCTCCGGGGTGAATCATAACAATCTGAACGATAAAAATGCTTTCAGTCTGCGGCATTTCTTTCCTGTAACGCTCGTGTAATTGCTACTTGACCCTTTCATTGCTTGTAACATATTTAATTGTATCTTTTATTATTATATGTAATTCAGTTAAAGCTTGCAAGTTAACTGCGCAAATAGTACATGAGTATCCCGGCTGCTACACTGACATTTAACGATTCTGCTTGTCCGTATATTGGAATTTTCACGTTTGCATCTGCCAGTTCTAATACTTTTTGTTGAATTCCCGCCCCTTCATTCCCAACAATGAGCGCAATCTTGTCCTGTTTTGCCACTTGTGTAAAGTCACTTGCACCGGAAAGGGCTGTAGCCCATATTGTATATCCTTTATTTTTTAGTCGGTTTAATTCTTCCTGGAGATTTGCCTGAACAACAGGTAGATGAAATAATGAACCTTGTGTAGCCCGAACGACTTTATCGTTAAAAATATCTACCGTCCCTTCTCCTGCTATAACTGCTGAATATCCGGCAGCATCTGCAGTACGAATGATTGTTCCTACATTTCCAGGGTCTTGTACACGGTCAAGTAAGATGACAAAGCCATCATTAGCATACTTCTCTTGTTTCATTTCTACGACTGCTGCAATTCCTTGAGGTGTTTCTGTAACCGTAATATACTCAAAAACACCCTTCGTACATGTGAACAAAGGATATTCATGACACCAATCTGGGCAGGAGACTCCTTCACAGATGACGATTTGCTTAATGTTCCACGTGCTTTTCCAAGCTTCTTCAAGCAAATGAAAGCCTTCGATTAAAAAGCTCTGCGTTCTCATTCTTTCTTTTTTCACTTGCAGTTTTCGCCATTGCTTCACATTACTATTTTGTAACGATGTTATCATTTTTTTCAATCCTATACGTTATTTTTCTTTATCATACATATTTCCATGTGAAATGGTCAAACTATGCGTAAACGATCTACAAGTTAGGGAGGGCACAAAATGGACTTGAACTTACGTAAAGCAATTATCGACAATATTAAAACAAATGATCAGAAGCAGCTTGAGGCTACAATTGTTGAAGCCATACAAGAGGGAGAAGAGAAAATGCTTCCTGGGCTCGGTGTTTTGTTTGAACTTATTTGGGAGCAATCAACCGAGCAGGACCGGGATGACATGATTCAAACATTGGAGCTCGGGGTAAAACAGGCAACGACCAACTAAAAATCTAAACATGATTGCACAAAATAATTTCCTTGTCATTTCAATTATTGCGAATTAGCAATAGAGAACAATAATATGAATATAATAACTTGGTACAGTAGACGATTATTGGACCAGGTTATTTTATTTTGTGCTTGCTATAAAACCGTATTACACGTATGATATAAACAACCTAACATTACTGTAATCAAAGGAGATTAATATGAACATTAATCACATACAGCAGTTGATTCAGAAACAAGCGTTATCTATTCTGACATCGAACAGTGGTCCACTATCTGTTCATTCGCCAATTGTTGACCTTCCATTTAAACAAATGCTTCAGCAAAACATAAATAAAGCAACGGCAATGAACCAGTCCGTTACGCCGTTAACAGCAATTGACAATCAAGTTTCGAATACACTTCCTTCTTCGTCATTTGATCATTACATAACAGAATCTGCACGGAAATATCAAGTCGATGAAAAGCTGATTCATGCAGTTATAAAAACAGAATCAAATTATAATGTTCGCGCGCGAAGCGGAGCAGGCGCCCAAGGTTTAATGCAATTAATGCCGAATACAGCGAAAGGTCTTGGCGTTCAAAATGCATATAATCCTCAAGAAAATATTGATGGTGGTACAAAATATTTAAACCAAATGCTTGCCAAGTACAACGGAAAAATTGAATTAGCCCTCGCCGCGTATAATGCAGGTCCCGGAAATGTAGACAAGTACCAGGGGATCCCACCTTTTACCGAAACAAAAAACTACGTGCAAAAAGTGATGAAACATTATTTAGCATAAAGAACGCCGTACCTTCAGCATGAACTGACCCAGGGAAATGAGACAAGAAAAAACACCTATGCTGCCACAGTCCTGTATTCTACAGGGCTGTGGCAATTTAATTTTGAAAAAGGTCGTATATAATTGTAATAATACATGTAATTTACTACTTTTTCTAATACAATAGTAGTTGTTAGTGTCGCTCTTAATTGAGTGGCGAATTCTTCCGACTTTAGCGAGGAATGGAAGGATTCAATTACGGCATTATCAAAGCAATTGCCTTTGCGGGACATGCTTGTGGTAATGCCGTTTTCTTTGGCTAGTGCTTGAAAGGCATAGGATGTGTACTGAGCTCCTTGATCACTGTGTAAGATAACTTCATGAGTCTCTCTACCGTTACAAGCCCTTCTTAGCGTTTCTAAAACAAAATCAACATACTGCGAATCACTGACTTTATAAGCAATGACCTCATTATTATACAAATCTATGATTGTAGATAAGTAAAGCATCTTCGACCCATAAGGTAAATACGTGATATCCGTTACCCATTTTTGATTTGGTTTTTCAGCTTTGAAATTTTGTTTTAATAAGTTAGGAACAATGATTTTACTTTCACCTGCAATATATTTTTGTCGTTTTATCTTTACACGACATTGAATCTCATATTTTTGCATCACCTTTTGTACAGTTTTTCGGTTAACCTTTATGTTGTGGTCTTTTTGCAAAATACCTTTGACCATTCGGTGACCAACACGCTGTGAGAGTTGTTTGCAAATATTAATAATTAATTGATGTAATTCTGGAATATCTTGAGTTATCACTTTTCTCCAACGGTAGTAAGTTGATCTTGCGATTCCGAAGCATTCACAAATTTCTGTTGCCGTAAAGCGATCTTTTAAAGCTTTAACAACTTCTATAAAAACTTCTGGTACCACTTCCTTTCGATTTCTAGGTACTTTCCCGACAATTCTTCTCGCATTTCATAATAGGTCACCTTACGACGCAACTGGATAATTTCACTATCGTCGTCTGGTCCTTTACCGTAGGTATATTGCTTACCAATAGGTTGAACCAACCTGTGGTGTTCATTGTTGCGATACCACCTCATCCAAGTTTTTATTTGCGTTTTATTTTTAATCCCAAACCTGTCCATGATTTGTTTGTTGGTCCATTCACCAGCTAGCTTCATGCGAATTACTTCTTGTTTTACTTCTTCTGGATAAAATCGTTTTTTACCCATAAAGAAAAACACCTCCTAAATTGTCGATTATTGTTACATACGACATAGGGGGTGTTTTTTCCTGTCTCATATTATAGGGTCACTCTAGCAATTGGTACAGCGTTTTTTGTTTTATATATTGAAGAGTAATTCGGTTCGATAAAATATTTAAGCTAAAATAATTTCTTTCACTTTCTGATCATCCAGCTTTTTGATTGCCTCAACGATTAGTTTCACAGCGTTTTCGAAATCATCACGGTGTAAAATAGCGGCATGCGAATGAATATACCGAGTAGCGATAGTAATCGTTAAGGAAGGGACGCCATTTGCTGTTAGATGAATTGCTCCTGAATCGGTTCCGCCTCCGGACATAGATGAATACTGAAAAGGTATTTGATGCTCTTCTGCTGTATCCACAATAAAGTCTCGTACACCTTTATGGGAAACCATGGAGGCATCATACAAAATTATTTGCGGTCCATCCCCAAGATTACTATCCGCTTCTTTATCGGATATTCCTGGTGTGTCACCGGCAATCCCTACATCGACACCAAACCCAATATCAGGTTTAATGGCATGTGCAGATGTCCGTGCGCCACGCAAGCCGACCTCTTCCTGTATAGTTCCAACGCCGTATACAACATTTGGATGTTGTTCATCTTTTAGTTTTTTCAATACTTCAATTGCAATTGCACAACCAATACGGTTGTCCCATGCTTTTGCCATAAGCATTTTCTCATTTTTCATTTGCGTAAATTCAAAATAAGGAACAATGGAATCTCCCGGTCGAACACCAAACTCGCTAGCCTCCTCCTTGCTAGAAGCCCCAATATCAATAAACATATCTTTTATTTCGACTGGTTTTTTGCGAGCTTCTGCTGACAATATATGTGGTGGTTTAGAACCGATAACACCGGTAATATCGCCTTTAGCCGTCATAATTGTTACACGCTGGGCGAGCATAACCTGATTCCACCAGCCGCCAACAGTTTGAAAATAAATAAACCCTTTTTTATCAATACGGGTAACCATAAAGCCAACCTCATCCAAATGACCTGCAACCATAATTTTCGGCCCGTTTTCATCACCGGTCTTTTTTGCAATTAAACTACCGAGGTTGTCAGTAAATACCTCATCGGCATATGGTTTAATATATTTCTCCATGGAATCTCTAGCTTCTTTTTCATGTCCGGAAATTCCTTTGGCATCAGTTAATTCTTTTAACATCATAAGCGTTTCATCAAATTTAGTCATATGTACCATTGCCTCCCATATTTAATAGCCGATATCTTGCCTTTCATAGTTTATTTCATTTTTCTTTTTATATGCTTCGTGAATATCTTTTTCACTAAAACCTAGCATTTTCCCCAGTAGCAAATATTGCTCAAATAGTTCTAAATAATTTGTTCGCGATCGATTTTGATAAAACGTGTTGCATGCTGCAAATACAGCATTAAATTGTTCTGTTTCCGTTACGCTCTTTTCTTCTACTCGTATCGTTTCAAATGAGTAGCTTTGTTCGATTCCTAGGGATAAAATAAAATGAATGTTGTCCACATATTCCTCTAATATAACAGCTGTTTCATTCCTCGGTTTTGTACTCCAAAACTTAAAGCATCGCGTTTCATTTGCCAATTCGCCAAGCTCTGTAAGCAATGCCAAATATTTCTCTTCAAATAAATCTTGTTGGATTAAATTATGTTTACGGGCTATATATAGATCCAACTCGGCTTGCATAGTAAAAAGCTGTTTCCAGTCCAATTGTTTCTACCTCTTTTCATCATTGAGCAATTTCTACTTTACTTGATTTGATTGTAACATGTTTAATCCAGTTAGCATAACCTATATAATTAGGCACTCATTTGGAAGAAGTCGGTCCATTTAATATACGTTTCTTTTCTACGAATGAAAAATATGAAAGGAATACTAATCGCAATGATTGCAAACATGTAAATCGGAGCGAGACCGGAAATTGCCTGGCCTATTGAAGTGTAAATAAAAGCTAGCGGTATATTGCTAATGAAGGATGATTTCATATAATCTTTAAAAGAATCTGATGCTTCAATCAAACATAAAGACAATAAATGAAAATGTATAAAAGGAATAAGGCGAAGTAGTGCTATTTGAGAAGTTGTCAGTAAAAACCTTTTGCCAATCAGCTTCTCTTTTAAAACAAGTAGACGCTGCAACGTTTTTGGCATGTTTTGTATAAATCCATAAAAAATAATACTTGATAACGTAATACCTATAACAGAATAAAATGTCCCTCCAACTGTGCCAAATAGCATGCCCCCTGAAATACATATTAACATAACAGGTAGAAAAAATAACGGTCTAATCAAATGAAAGCTAATAAATAAAATGGGAGCCAATAATCCGCCCGATTCAATAAATGTCACCATGTATTGACTCATATGCTCCATTTTCATTCCCCTTCCAATTTGCTTGCTACCTTCTATTTATATGACAATAGACGAGCCTTTATGACAAAATGAATAAATAAAAACAAATTGCGAATTGGCATAGGAATACAAATGGCATACCGATAACGAATGACTTATGTTTTGTTTTATGACGAAAAATTTGCATCCCAATAAATGAACCAACTGCGCCTCCAAGCAAAGCAAGTATCCAAAATGTACGTTCCGGTATACGATATTGCTGTTTTTTCGCTTTCCGTTTATCGATTCCCATCAATAAAAATCCAATAAAATTGACTCCGATAAGATAATAAATTAAATCCAAGTATTCATTCATCTATCTTTTCTCCTTAGATTAAGAAAAGCGCAAGCGCCCTGTTAAGCCCCGACAAGCTTAAGCAAGAAATCGTAGTGGCGGTTTTGCCACGAAGAGTTATTGCTTAAGACCTCGAGGGGCTGGGCGCTGGAGCTAGACAGCTATGCGCAAAATTTTTATACTCCCTCTATATACTAACTTGTTCGCCTGTTTTCTTTGTTTTTCTTAGAATTTCATTTTATTTATGATTTATCAATAACATTTTAAATGGTATAGGAACGAAATTTAATGTAGAAGGGTGCACTTAATAAGCCATCCTTCTCTTTTTGAAAAAAATGGATATTAGTTGTTATAATCGCACCTTTCATTCCCACAATACTCATGGCGACAAA
>NZ_JBPYCR010000054.1:0-12898 GCF_051846915.1 Virgibacillus sp. W0181 | reverse complement strand
CGACACAAATAATTTTATTTGGCGCAGTTACAGCCGGACCAAAGCTAACCTCATTTTCCGCAATCATATAAGATTTGTCTTCCGGCAAATCTTGAATATAGCTTTCAAGTTTTGATATAGTGGATTGTCCGCCTTGAATGACATCCATTATGTTCGGGGTGATATCTTTATTTGGTTGAACCATCAAAGCTCTTTCAATATCAATGATTCCTTTTTCAGTTCTAATTCCTAATGTTTGTATACTATTTATCGTTTTTCTAATAGTTAATATTTTCAATTTATTCCCTCCGTATATTTATAAAAATTCTCATCCCTAATAATAGTTATTATCATGAGTTACTAACTTCTCGATTAACTAGATATGTTGGATGTTCTCCCCTTAAAACTTGTAAAACATTTCGGGCACATTTAGTGCGCATTTCTTCCTGAGATTCTTCTGAATACCATGCAACATGCGGTGTTAATATAACATTTTCCATATTTAATAATGGATTATCGGATTTAATTGGTTCTGCATCTGTTACATCAAGAGCGGCTCCACCTATTTTATTTGACTCTAAAGCGTCAATAAGGTCTGACTCATTAATAATAGGACCTCTGGATGTATTAATAATAACAAGCGTTTCTTTCGATATGTTAAATAAATTTTTATTGATAATACCCTCTGTATTTTTAGTTAATGGCATATGTACAGATACAAAGTCTGAGTATTCAAATATTTCCTCTAAGGAAGCCGATTTTGCTTTTGCCTTTTCTATCACTTCTCCGGAAACATATGGATCATATACTAATACTTCAAACCCGATAGAAATCAGCTTAGCTACTAACCTGCGCGGAATTCGCCCAAACCCCAAGATTCCAACCTTTTGTTTTGCAGAACGATGAATTGGTATTGCTTTTTTGAAATCCCAAACTTTGTTTTTTACATATGTATTTAGTAAGGTGATCTTTCTTGACGAACTCAATAATAATGCAAGTGCGTGATCAGAAACTTCTTCCATACAATAATCTGGTACATTAGTGACACAAATTCCTTTTTCAGTTGCTTTGACAAGGTCAATTGTATTTACCCCTACACCATAACGCGAAATTACTTTACACTTTTCCATTTGTTCAATAATATCTGACCCTAAACTAGCATACTGATTAATGACACCATCTGCATCTTTTACCAGGTCTAGAAGTTCGCTATCAGTTTTTGCATTCCCTTTAACCAACCTAACGTTTGGAATTTCAGATAATACTTTTTCTTCAAACCTTAAATCTTGATATTCATAATCGGTTACAACTACCTTAATTTCCTTACTCAATTAAATTCCTCCTACTATTAATTATTTTTTCATTTTAAAATATATGGTCTATTTAAATTTATCCATAGGTATGTAAAGCACCTACATAAAACCTCCCAGCTTTGGTAAAAGTAATGATAGTTGTGGAATAAACATTACTAATAATAAAGCAATAAAGCCACAAATTATAAATGGCCAAGCTTCCTTTACGATATGTTCAAATTTCACTTTACCAACCGCCGAAGCTGCAAAGAAGGCCATTCCAAATGGTGGAGTAATAAGACCTATATTCAAAGCTACAATCATTGCAGCACCAAACTGTAGATCGGGGATACCAACTTGAGAAGCAATAGGCGCAAGAATTGGTGCTATTAGAACTAATGCGACTGCATTATCCATAAAAAGACCTAAAATCAAAGTAACTATCATAGCGATAAAAAATATAATCATTGTGCTATCTGTAAATGTAATTAGTGATTGAGCTAACTTTCCAGGTATACCAGAACGTGCCATCATCCATGTAAGAATAGCTCCAGCCGCCATTAATAAATACATATTTGCTGACGTTTTCACCGTATTTACCAAGGATTTATATAAATCAGATAATGAGAGAGAGCGATAAATGACTATACCTATAAATAATGCATAAAATACTGCAACGGCTGCAGCTTCTGTCGGAGTGAAAACTCCAAATAATATTCCACCCATTATTATTACTGGCATTAGTAAAGCTAATGAAGCTCCTCGCATAATTTTAGGATATTCTTTAAACTGCACATAAGAACGGTCATCAGGTAGTTTATATTTTTTTCGAAAGATTTTAAGAGTTGACATTTGTAAAAGTCCAATGACTATTCCAGGCAAAGTTGTTGCAAGCAACATTCCACCAATAGATACATTCGTTACAGCACCATATATAACCGCAATAATACTTGGCGGTATTGTAGGACCTATGATGGCTGATACTGCTACAAGCATTGCAGCAAAAGATTTCCGATACCCTCTTTTCTCCATCGCAGGAATAAATACTGTACCTAACGCAGAAACATCACTTACTCCAGCACCTGTCAATCCGGCAAAAAACATACTTGTAAGTACGTTTGTATATGCTAAGCTTGATCGAACACGACCAACAATTAATCTAGAAAAGTCTATTAATCGATCTGTCATTTGAGCCCGGCTCATCAATTCCCCAGCTAAAACAAAAAAAGGAACGGCTAGCTGAACAAAGCTATTGATTCCTTGGTAGAAACTAGATGGTATGGCCTCCAGATTATTTCCAGATAGATATATCCAGAGTGAACCAACCCCTCCTAATGTTACTATTATGGGAAGTCCCATTAATAACACTATAAAAAGAAGAATAAAAATAAAGATTATTAAGCCCATTTGTTCACTCCCTTAAGTTTTTCTTTTGTGAAAGTAGAATTTTGATTAAATCAATAAAACTGTAATATAAAATAAAGGAAGCTCCTAACGGAACAGATAAATAAGACCAAAACCTTGGTAATCCAGTAGCTCCAAATTTAATAATAAGCCCCCCAATTGCAAAATCAATACCATATCGAACAAGAATAAACATAAAAGTCATTGTGCAAATTAAAAACAAAATTTCTAAGATCTTATTTAATTTCAAAGATAACTTTTCTTTAAATATGGTTACTGCAATATTCTCTTTTTCATAAAATAAAATACTTCCGCCAAAAAATGCTATCCACATCATTAATAAAATACTAATTTCTTCCGCCCATGGGATGCCCGAACCAAACCCATACCTAAGTATTACACGAGTAAATACAATAACAGACATCACTGCAACTGCTAATACAGTAATGTTTATAGCGATTTTGTTAAGTACATAAGCTAAAGAATCCATTTTTTTTAGCAACAGAAACATATACTGTGCACCACCTATTTTAAGTCAATAGAGGAGGCTAAAAAGCCCCCCATACAATCACTAAGAAGCATTTTCCACTTCATCAAGTAATTCATCAACGAGATCAGGATTATCAACCTCTTTTTTAATGAATTCGCTTACTGGTTCTTGAACGGCTTCTTTAAACATTTTCATTTCTTCCTGTGTAGGTTCATAGATTTCCACTTCTTCTTTCAATATATCGAATCCTTCCTCAGTCATTCCAAACGCGCGCTCCTGACCAGCTTTTTCTGCTATTTCCCCACCTTCCATGATGATCTTTTGATAATCTGCAGGTTGTTGGTCAAACCATTTTTTACTAATTAAAAATGTATCCTGTGTCCATACGTACCCGTTCAAACTTAAATAGTCTTGAACTTCATAGAGGTTACCCATTACAGTAGAGGGAATACCATTTTCTTGTCCATCAACTACTCCTGTTTGAAGTGCAGCATAAAGTTCGTTCCATGAAATTGGTGTGGGTGTAGCCCCCAAAGTATTAAAAAACTCCATATGAGCCGGCATATTCATTGTTCTAATTTGTAATCCATTCAAATCATCTGGCACTTTAATAGGGTGCTTATTATTTGTAATCATACGAAGACCCCCAGACATCGTAACTAACGGAATAAGGTCAGTTTTCTCGGTGAAACTTTCCCACATAGATTCTCCAAAAGAGCCATGATATACAGAGAGAGCTTGCTCTTCATTCTCAAAAAGATAAGGAATAGACCAGATTAACATATCTGGATCTACAGATACTAATGATCCATCAGCGATTGAACCGGCTACTTCTAGTGTACCTGCCATAGCCTGTTGCATCATTGAATCAGCATCACCAAGCGCTCCTCCTGGGGATATATTTACAGTAATTTTATTTGCTGATTCTGTTTCAACATATTCTTTAAAAGCAACAGCTGATGCGTGAATATAGTTAGATTCATCTCCCGCCTCGGCATGAGCAATAGTCATTTCAATCGAAGGTGATTCAGCCTCACTACTTTCATTTGAACTATCACCATTGTTTTCACTTGAACTCGCATCTTCTGAATTGCCACTTCCACATGCACTAACCATGATGACTATTATAATTAAAGCAATTGCACTAAATGTAAACTTAAAATATGTTCTCAAATTGCTCATCCTCCTATATTTTAGTTAAATCTTCACACCTTTTTTACTCCATTGTTCCACCTTTTAATGCAGGCCTCGTCATCTTCGTGTATTGTCCCAACACTCCTTTGTGTTGGATGTCAGGCAAAATTAAATCTTTCTTCCGCTTTTCCAAAACCTTTTTTATTTCCTCGTTACTTTTTTCTTCTCCAGATATACCTACTATAGAAAGGTTGCGATTCGGTATATCTATAAGGACTATATCTTCATCTTCAAGCAAAGCAATGTGGCCTCCGTCGATTGCTTCTGGGCATACATACCCAACACACGGGCCACGGGTCGCACCCGAAAACCTTCCATCAGTAATTAACGATGTTGTAGATGATAATTCAGGATCAGAAGCTAGTAATTCACTCATAAAAAACATTTCCGGCATTCCTAGTGCTTTAGGTCCTTGATAGCGGATAACAATTATATCCCCCGGCTTAATTTGTTTGCCCAACAGTGCATTAATAGCGGTTTGTTCACTATCGAAAACTTTAATTGGCCCTGAGTGAACCATCATATCTTTTTTAACTGCAGACATCTTAATGGTTGCACCATCAGGAGCTAAACTCCCTTTTAGTACTGCTATGGAACCCTCATTCTTAAGTGGTTCTTTAATAGTCTTGATAATATCACTACGATCTAGTTTATAATTCATTAAAAACATTTTTGCTACATCAATCATTTCGTCATCAACAAATTTATCCAAGTTTTCTTCTAGTGAATTACCTGTTACTGTCAATACATCCATATGAAGTATAGACCTTAATTCATTCATCACTGCCGGGACACCTCCAGCATACCAAAAGAATTCAGTTGGATACTTCCCTGTTGTTTTCGTATTAGTAATAAATGGAACTTCCTTGTGAATTTCATCAAATGTATCCGCTGACAATTCAATCCCAATTTCTCTTGCCACAGCTATCAAATGCATAACAGCATTTATAGAGCCTCCTATAGCAGCATGAATCATAATAGCATTTTCAAATGCCTTGTTTGTTAATATTTTTGAAGGAGTAATATCATTTTTTGTTAACTCAATAACCTGTTGTCCTGCAAGCCTGGCCGAGCGTCTGATCTCAGCATTCGTTGCTGGAATTAATGCTGACCAAGGTAACGCTAGCCCAAGTGCTTCCGCCATTACTTGCATTGTGGACGCTGTCCCCATATACTGACAAGCTCCACCTGATGGACAACAGCCACGTTGAAATGCTAAAAACTCTTCTCGTGTTATTTTACCTTCTTCAACTTGCACGCTCATTTTCCATAACTCTTCATTGGATCTGAGGCATGGACCCGCTGCCATTGCTCCACCAGGGACGTGTATAGTAGGTATATTTAGTCTAGCCATCGCCATTAAATGTGCTGGAACTGCTTTATCACCTGAAGAGGATAAAACCATTGCATCAAACGGTGTTGCTTTTGCATGAATTTCCACCATTGAAGCTATCATATCTCTTGATAATAAGGAATAATGCATACCATCATGGGCTTGAGCAACTCCATCACATATATCAGTCGTTGTATAATGCGCTGGCTTACCCCTCCTTTGATAAATCCCCTTTTCAATTTCATTAGCCAATTCCCCTAGATGATAAGAGCTAGGGTGGCTAGAGCCGCGAGTTGTTTCAACTAGCACTTGAATAAGATTTAAATCTTCTACATCCCAATCCATAGATAATCTTAAGGCGTCTCCTTCGAAACTCTTTTCCCTGATTTTTTGACTTTTAAAGTTCATATTTAACCTCTTTCAAAACCGGCATTGTTGATGAATTATTAGACATAATGTAATTTTGTTATTGTTCTTTTTTCATCTTATTGAAACATTTTTCAATTTTATCTAGAGTCTCGCCAATATCTTTTTGTGTATGAGCTACAGATAAATACCATAGCCCACTAGGCCTTACAGCTACTCCTTCCGCCATTAATAATTCGGTAAACTTATTGAATCGAGGAATATCACGTTGCTGGAATTTATAAAATGTATCCACCTCCTTATATGAAGTAAACATTGTATGGAATATTGTTCCTTGTTTATTTATTAATAGTGGAATTTTATATTCCTCAGCTAATTTTTCCAAATTATTTGTTAGCTTATTAGTTAGGGTTTCTATATTCTTATATACATGCCCATTTTTTCTAGACAAGAATTTTATTGAAGCTAATGCAGCAGACACAGACAAGGGATTTCCATTTTGTGTCCCCATATGATAGACCGTATTATCGGAGACTAAATCCATTATCTCTTTCTTCCCTCCAACAGCGCTCAATGGTAAGCCGCCAGCTACAGCTTTTCCAAGTGTTACAAGATCAGGGGTAACATTTAATTTCTCCTGAGCCCCTCCAAGACCTAAACGAAAACCTGTAATTACTTCATCAAAAATTAAAAGGATGTCTTTATTCGAAGCAAGTTCCCTCATTCTTTCCAGATATCCTTGCTTTGGTGAAATGCATCCTGAATTACACATTATAGGTTCAGTAATAATTGCAGCAATTTCACCTCCAAATTCATTAATGGTAGCTTCCAACATTTCTACATCGTTCCAGGGTAAAACAATAACATCTGTTAACGCATTAACATTTTGCCCAGCAGTGCTTGGGGAACTTTTTGGGTTTTTATAATTTGAAAGCTCTTCACCCTCAGTAAATGAAATGGCAATAGTATCTGCCCAACCATGGTAATGACCGTCAAACCTTATAATTTTTTGCTTACCAGTATATGCTCTTGATAGCCTTAGAGCTAACTGTACCGCTTCAGTACCAGTACTACTAAAACTAACTTTTTCTGCGCATGGTACATATTCCGTAATTTTCTTTGCAAGTTCTATTTCTCCCTTATGTTGAGCTCCATAAGTCTGCCCTATTTCAATTTGACTTTTAATTGCATCCACTATAGCAGGGTGCGAATGGCCCAACATTTGCGGACCATAAGCCATAATATAGTCAATAAATTCAACAGAATCTTCATCGACCATTCGAGATCCTTGTGCTTTATTTATAAAAATCGGGACCGGTTTCATTTCTGACCTTAAATTACTTGATACACCTGAAGCTAAATGGCGTTTTGAAGTTTCATATAATCTTTTAGACTTGCCAAACATTTTCATTGTTTACCTCCTGTTTTAAGTGATTAAAATATTCAATATCAACTCTTATGAGCAAATTTAATTATTAGCTCCCTTTTTATAAAATTCTTAAACTATCAACAGTATCTAACATATGAGGTTTCAAGCTATCTATTGCTGTCTGAAGATTTCCAGTCATAATAGCATCTAATAACATTTGATGTTCTTGTATAAAATAAGATAAATCATTATAAATTTTACCATTATATAAAAAATACAATCGTATTCTATTTACTATTCCTATCCAGATTTTTTTAGTGCTTTTCAAATCTACAAACATTATTAAAGTTTCATGAAATTTTATATCTAGTTCTACAATTGTTGAAACATGCCCTTTTTCAACAGCTTGCTGCATTTGTCCAATTATGTTTGTAAGGACGTATAATTGCTTTTCATTCAGGGGGATTATTTTTGTTAAGGCATAGCTTTCAATGTTAAGTCTTATAGGGATTAACAGATTCATCACTTCATCCTCTGTAATTTCTGTAACCCTTGTTCCTTTATATGGTTCGGAAGCAAACAACCCCTCCATTTCAAGCAATTGCATTGCTTCTCTTACAGGGCCTCGACTTACACCGATTTCTTCCGCTAACTCTACCTCTGTCACCTTATCCCCTGGTTGAAGTTTCCCTTCAAAAATGGCGTTTTTTATATTAAAAGCAATCCTATCTTTTAATGATCCTTTTTTGACGCTAATATCTAATCCTCTCATTTTTTTCCTCTTTTCATTTATATAACAACCAAAAAGTTTCTATCCAATTTAATTTAAATATATTAGGGTTATAGTATTCATTAAGTTCATTTTGAGAAAACAATTACTTAGACTACACTTGTGCATAACTTCTTATTTAAGCAATTTCCATTTCAACCTCCCCTTATTTTTTGAATTATTATAATTAATTAAAAATTATAAAACTGAAATTGTCCATTGTCAACACTTTAATAATTCTGAATATTTATCTTATGCAATACATATAATAAATTTTTCGGCTAGGAACCTTGTTGTTAAAGTTTATTTACTGCCTTTTTAAATATTCAAATATGAAATTAAATTTACGTTTAATTAAGTTGTTTACTGGCTGATATTAATTTTATAATCTGTTTAGTTTGCTCATATAATAAACTTTTAACTTGATCAATACTTTCTTCTATAGTCAATGGGCTACTAATAATTGAAAAACATCCTGAAAATTTTTCCTTTACTTTTTCTATTTCTCCTTCAGTAAGACTGCCTGAAAGAAGAACTACTGGTACACCATGCCTTTTTGCTAAAGTAGCAACATGACTTGGTACCTTCCCATATAATGTTTGAGCATCGGTTTTTCCCTCTCCCGTTATTATGAGATCTGCTTTTTTTATGTCTGTTTCTAATCTTATAGTATCTGACAATAATTTTGACCCCGAAACAAGATTGGCACCAATGGCATGTAGAGCAAATCCTAAGCCGCCAGCAGCACCAACGCCAGGAACATTTTTTATTGATTTATTAATCTCTGACTCAATTAAACTCCCATAGTAATCGAGTGCTTTGTCATATTTCTTTACTTGTGTTCCATCTGCACCTTTTTGCGGGCCATATATCTTACTAGCCCCTTTATCTCCACATAAAGGGTTATTTACATCACAAGCTACCTTTATTTTTATCTTATAAACCCTAGGGTCTAAAGATGCTAAACTAACTTTATTTATTTTATGTAAATCTGAACCGAATCCATAAAGTTTATTTCCATTTTCGTCCCAAGCTTCCATTCCTAACGCAATGAGCATTCCTAACCCACCATCATTCGTTGCACTCCCACCCAAACCAATAATAAATGAAGTACACCCTTTATTAATACCATCCAGTATAACCTCTCCAAGTCCAAATGTAGTAGTAAGGTCGGGGTTCCTTTTTGTTTTAGGGACCTGAATTAGACCTGCAATAGAGGCTAATTCAATAACAGCGAGGTCAGAATTAAAGATTGCATACGATGTCTGTATAGCATCACCTAATGGACCGGTGCAAGACACAGATATTTTTTTCCCTTTTCTTGAGGCCAACATTGCTTCTATTGTACCTTCTCCACCATCTGCCATTGGCTTTATGAAAACTTTATAGGTATGATTTACATTGACTATAGCTCTTTTCATTGTTTCAGCTACTTCAATTGCAGTTAAACTACCTTTATATGAATCTGGCGCTAAAATAATATTCATATATTACTCCTTTATCTATTTAAATATAATTTAACCACACAGATAAAGCGTTTACAATTATCGTATTATCCGAAAACATCAATTAATTCCTTTTAACATTTTGTATGTTTGCACAAATTATTCGAGTCCTAATTATTCTTAAAATGCACGCTTCATGAAAACACCTTGGATCAAGACCGATATACTTTTTGATTTGTTCTAAGCGATAGAGAAGAGTGTTACGATGAATATATAGATATTCGGCAGTTTTCTTTATTGAAAGGTTCATTTTGAAATAAGCATCTATGGTCTCAGTATATATACTACCGAGCTTTGCAAATTCATTCTCATACTCTAAGCAAACGCTTTGATATTCTGTGTTTTCAATAGCTACAATAATCCTTTCCCACTTCCATTCAGAACTTTTTGAAATCTCTAATTCCCCCCGTCCAAAATCCAAAGCCTGCCTAGCTTGAAAATAAGAGTTTCTAATACCTAGCAACCCAAACCCCTTTTCACCGATGCCAATTTTAAATTCTTTACCAGTTACTTCTAATACTGTTTTTATGAAATTTGATATTTGTTCAATTGAAGAAGGGATTGAAATGACAATTTCGTCTTCAGAAAAGGGAAGGATAAATAAACTATTCAATTGATTGTCTTTTACTTCACTTCTAACTGTCTCCACAACACCTGATTTCACCTGGCCACGAAGGATAATTGTTCGCCAGTTTAACTGTACATCAATCTTCAATAAATACTCTGCTTCTTCTATTAATCTTTCTGAATCAAATCCACTAGGGTGTAATAATTGTTGTACCCAATGGATCCACTGTCTTTCCCTAAAGTATTCCTTTCTTTCTATATAGAGTTGTTCAATCACCACCTCAACAGCAGTTAGTATTAAACCTGTAAACTTATAGATATCTTTTGGATCTCCACTTACACCGACTACACCCAAAGTTTTATTATTATGTTTAATCGGCAGGTTTACACCTTGTCTTGTACCCGGGTACTTTAGTAATTCCGTATCATCAATGATTAGTTCATTCGATGTTTTTAATACTTCGACAGCACCTTCATGCTTTTCTCCAACTCTACTTCCATTTGTACTAGAAACTATCCTCCCTACTAAGTCCATTATATTAATATCAATTTCGGTATACTTTACAACTCGATTGATTATTTCGTTACCTAAACTACTAGTAATTTGCACTATATATACCTCCTCGTATTTTATTAATAACTAGTTTTTTAACTAGTTTCTTAAATCGCTGTACCTTTCAAGGTACAATGTATTTAATCAGATAGAGGTTGTCGTTTTCCTCCTTGAAGCTTAGTCTTCGCTGTAAAGACTGACACCTCTTTCTTTATAGAACTATTCGAATGAGCTGGATGACACACTTGTTGTCGTATATCGAACGAGGTTGGATATCTATTGAGATAAGAGGTTTCCTCCCATCTGATAAATAATGAATTAGGTGGTGTGCTTGATGTATTATATTGGTATTGATATTGGTAAACGTCATCATGAAGCTGGTTTGATTAATGATAAAGGAAATCATATAGGGAAAACCATTCGCTTCGCCAACTCCAAAGCAGGGAGCGAGAAATTACTACAATTTATCAACCAATACAAACTATCACCGGATAACTCAGTGGTAGGGCTTGAAGCCACTGGACATTACTGGCTATCTGTTTTTTCATACCTTCACAAACTTGGGTTTAAAACAACGGTCTTTAATCCTTTACAATCGGATGCCTTACGACATTTTTATATTCGTAAAACCAAAACAGATGTAAGTGATGCCTATCTAATTGGACAAGTTATTCGAATTGATTCACCCGACGAAACACCTTTTCTCGAAGAAGATTTACTCCAATTAAGGCATCTTGAACGTCTGCGTTTTTCTTTTGTAGACCAATGTTCCGATTTAAAACGAAAAGTAATCTCATTATTAGACCAAGTTTTCCCAGAATATGAACAAATCTTTTCTGATGTCTTTGGTATGTCTTCGACAGAAGTGTTGTTGCATTCTCCTCTTCCCGAAGATTTACTTAACATCGATACCAATAAGCTGGCTGATTTATTAAACCGAGTAAGTAAAGGACGTTACGGAGAAGCAAGGGCTCTGACAAAAGCCAATCAACTTCAAGACAGTGCCTTAGATTCATTTGGCATCACCGTTGGTTTAGATGCGTTCAAGCTACAAATCAAACTTCTACTGGAGCAAATTAAGCTTATTGAAGATCACTTGAAAACACTTGAAAAAGCCATGATTGAAATATCTAATCGCCAGAAGCATTTTCTTACAACAATTACTGGTATTAGCGATGTAACGGCGTGTGTCATATTAGGTGAAATCGGATCCATTAGTCGATTTGAGCGTCCTGAACAACTTGTTGCCTTCGCTGGTTTGGATGCTTCCGTTCATCAATCTGGTGATTTTTACAGTAATAGAACGCGACTATCCAAACGTGGTTCACCTTACTTAAGGCGTGCATTGTGGCAAGCTGCTTTTGTCGCTAGTTATCATAATCCCGCGCTTTCATTGCACTATCAAAAATTACGTAAACGTGGTAAAGCCCACGGTACAGCAGTTGGTGCTGTTGCACGCAAGTTAACGCACATTATTTTTGCAATTCTTAGGGATAACAAGCCTTATGAGCCAAGGATAATTCCGGAATAAAGAACCTTTCTTAATTATTTTTAATTAAATAATTGAAAGGCTTTTTTCGCATGCCTAATTTTAAATATCACCACTTTCAAAGAACAGCTTAAATTATTCTAATTTGTTTCTTGACTTTTTATAGCTGGTCTTCTACATGATCAAATAGACTATTACCTGAATTATTGAGATAATTCCTACCCAAGCCAATTTGGATCTAAAATAAAATGAAGTTTTGGTTGTTTCGACTTCAAAATAGTCCAAATGGAAAAAACAACGAATATAAAGAGTTTCTCTAAATTTGGGCATACGCCCCCCTTGGTCTTACTGTCGTTTTTAAAAATGCAAATGAAGTTATTTATTCATTTAAGTTTTAGTGCTTGAACGCGTTTCAAACATTCCAGAAAAACTTCTGGAATACATTACTAGACGATTATTTACGTCGATTGTAAAATTAAGCTAGACAACTAAAAAAGTCATTCGTGGTACACTCGATATGTGTTTCCAACCACAGAAAACATAGGAGTGATCACAAATGACCTACACCCATCTTACCACGGATGAACT
>NZ_JBPYCR010000053.1:0-13955 GCF_051846915.1 Virgibacillus sp. W0181 | reverse complement strand
CATGTTTGTTCTTCGCAATATCAATACCGACAATTAAAGTGCTCTCTTTTAGTTGTAAGATCTTTTCGTTTTGTTTATAATTCATGATAGTCCTCCTTGGTTAATTTAAGGGTCCTTTTGCTAGCTAACTGCGGACACCTCGTATCATACCAAGGGGACATTTTTTATTCAATCCTCATTTTGCTTCATTACAGGAATGCTTTCTTACCTTTTAAAAATAAACGAGCAGGCACACCATCTGTGGCACCTGCTCATATCTTCAGCTTTTCATATTATCTTCTTTCGTAGCAATGATTAGTGTATTGTCTGCATATTCTATATGCTTTCTTAACACCGTTTTTAATTTATTAATATCTTTTTCCTTTAACGTCTCCAACAAATCAACGTGTTCTTTATAAAAAGCTTGATGATTAGAATAGTATTGATCAATATACCCAAGATACGCTCTTATTTGCGTTTGAGTCGAGTTATATATTTTAATCATCCGAACGTTTCCGCAAAGATTAACGACATAACTGTGAAATTTCATATCCAAGTCAAATAAATCATTCCATAGTTTTTTGTCTGCCTTTACTTTTATCTCGTCTACAATCTCACTTACATGCTTAAAATGATTTTCGTCCAAACGAGGCAAAGCGTTAATGAACGCCTTTGTCTCAATTAGAATCCGTAAATCAATGATTTCCTCCAAATCTTTACGGGAAAATTGAGAGACATAGGTGCCTCTTCGTGCTTTATTCACTACTATTCCTTTATGTTCAAGTAGCTTTAACGCTTCTCTTACAGTACTGCGGCTGACATCAAATCTTGAGGCTTGCTCACTTTCCACGAGACGTTCACCGAGTTGTATTTTTCTGTGCCAAACATCCTCTTTCAATTTTTCAGCGATAAGCGTACTTAACGATGCTTTCATAATTGAGCGGTCATCTTCCAAGCGTTAGAACCTCCAATGATTCAATAATAATATTTTATTACTTTATTATGGTGTAAGCTTGTTTGGAATCCACGTTGATAACGGCGGAAAATAAGTAACGATTAATAAGGAAATGATCATCGTAATCAAGATCGGTACCATTGCTTTTACAATGGACTCAAATGAAACTTTACCCACCGACGTTGCTACAAATAAATTAACACCAAGCGGCGGTGTTACAAAGCCAATTGCCAAGTTCATAATTAGAATAACCCCGAAATGAACCGGATCCATGCCAATATCCGTTACGACCGGTAATAGAATCGGCGTTAAAATAACAATCGCTGATATCGTATCAATGAACATCCCTACAATTAAAAGAAATACATTAATAATTAAAAGGATAAGAATTGGACTATCAGTAATGCCAACGATAAAATCAGCAATAATAACAGGAATTCTTTCTCTTGTCATTAAATAGGCAAATGAAATGGAAAATCCGATAATAATAACTGTTGCTGCATTCGTTAGGGCTGCAGAGGAAAAAGTATCATACACATCTTTCCAACTAAGCTCCTTGTATACAAATACACCTACAATTAATGCATATACAGCTGCTACTGCTGCTGATTCAGTTGGTGAAAATATTCCGGCATAAATACCACCTAAAATGATGACGGGTATTAACAAAGCAAGCTTTGCTTCATTGAATGCTTTCAACACATCTTTAAAAGAAGGAGTCTCGCCAGTCCCCACATATTTATTTTTCTTTGCGATCACAAAAGAAACGATCATTAAACATAGGCCCAAAATAATTCCGGGTAATATCCCAGCGAGAAACATCGATCCGATGGAAACTGTTCCGACAACACCGTACATAACAAGCGGAATACTTGGAGGTATCAAAACACCAATAGATCCTGCAGAAGCAGTAATCGCTGCAGCAAACCCGCCACTATAATTACGGGCTCTCATAGAAGGGATCATGAAAGATCCTATCGCAGCAACTGTTGCAGGTCCGGAGCCGGATATCGCAGCAAAAAACATACTGGCCAAAATAGTCACCATAGCCAATCCGCCAGTAATGAATCCGATTAATACACTGGCCAAGTCCAATAGTCTTTTTGAAATACCACCGCTACTCATCAACACTCCGGCCAGAATAAAAAATGGAATAGCCATTAGAGGAAAGCTGTCCAGCGAAGTAAAAGCTTTTTGGATAATTACATTCGGTGATGAATTTGTAGCGAAAACCATTGTCACTAGCGAGGATAAACCAAGTGACAATGCAATTGGTACTCCGAGCAACATAAGTACAAAAAACACTCCAAATAATAGGCCTACTGTCATTTTCCTTCCTCCGTTTCCGCCGTTCCATTTTCATTGGTGAACAATAAATACATTTGCTGAATCAAGCGTAAAACCATTAGAGCTCCACCTATTGGTATAGCTAGATATGGGATCCACATTGGAACATGCAAGGATGGACTAGTTTGCCCGCTGATCAATACATCGGCAACATATTTACTTCCTTCAAATGCAAGAAATGCCGCAAAAACAAACCAACATAGTAATGCGATCAAATTTAAAAAGCGTTGCACTTTTGGTGGGAATAATTTGATGAAGACATCAACACGAATATGGGATTGCATACGTACAGCAAGGCTCGCTCCAACCCATATTTGCCAAACATGCAGGTATTGGGCAAGTTCCGACCCCCAGCTTAAAGAGTTTCCAAGCAAATAACGAGAAGAGGATTGAACAAACATTAATAAGACCATAACAGCCATCGTTATAACGATAATGAACTCTTCAATCCTTTTATCCAGTATTATTTTAAAGTTCATACAATTCGTGCTCCTCATTTATTTTTTAAGAAAGCTTAGATTCGTCCGATCATTACTATATGTCACCGTAAAACTAACCTTTCAATTAAATAGAAAATAGGTTTGATGAACAAATTCCAATCAAACCTTCTGTCACAAATCATAATGCTAAACAGTCTGTCCAACATATATTCTTATCATGCAGCATATTGATGGTTCCGTGGGCTTTAATAAGTAAAGCCCACGGAAAAACTTACGTGTTACTCACTGTATGAACGTGCCAACTCCATTAGCTCCGTTCCAATATCATCTTCATACTTCTTGAATATTTCATCAGCGGCATCAATAAATTTTTGTTTCTGTTCTTGTGAAAGCTCATTTATTTCCATATTTTCTTTAATAACTTCCAAGCCTTCCTCATCCTGCTGTCTCGCGACTCCTCTTTGATAATCCATCGCTTCAACAGCGGAATCCTTTAGTACTTTCTGCAGATCTTCCGGTAAACTATCGTGGAAATCTGCATTCATAAAGCCAACAGTTGCCGTATAGGCATGATTGGAAATCGTTAAATAATCCTGTACTTCGTAAAACTTCATTTGATCAATTAAGTTAAGCGGGTTTTCCATACCATCATAAATGTTTTGTTGTAATGCACTGTATAATTCTCCAAATGCAAACGGAGAAGCATCTGCACCGTAAGCGCTCAATGTATCAATATGAACTTCATTTTCCATTACACGAATCTTTAAACCTTCCATATCTTCTGGTGATTCGATTGGCCGCTCACTATTTGAGAATTGACGCATGCCTGTTTCTCCATAAGCGAGACCGACTAAACCTATCTCCGGCAAACCGTCAAGTAACTTTTGCCCGAGCTCGCCATCCAACGCTTCATATGCTGTCTCATGATCCGGGAAAATAAATGGCAAGTCAAGTGCCATAAACCGTTTGTCAAAACCAGCCACAGGAGCAGATGCTGTTACAGTCATTTCTATATTCCCTGCTTGTGCAGCTTCAATAGCCTCGCGCTCTGATGCATACAATTGACCACTTGGATATAGTTCGACTGTAATTTGTCCATCTGAATTTTCTTCAACCAATTCTTTGAATTTTTCCATTCCCATATGCGTAGAGCCAGTTTCAGGCGTTGTATACGTTACACCCATTGTATATTCTTCACCTGAATCTGATGATCCAGAATTATCATTTGCTCCTTCACCTTCCGAATCGGAATCATTATTGGACGAACACGCCGCAACAATCATCATCATAAAGACAATACTAATCATTAACAAAAATTTTCTCAATTTTTTCTCCCCTTTTAATTTATTGATTAAATATTATACGTATAATATTTATTCCTTAATAGAATGAATTTCACACCATTCAATAATCGCCAATGCTATAATTTCTGCAGTTCTAAATAACTTATCTAGCTCAACATATTCGTCTGTAAAGTGAGCCATACTTGTTGTACCAGGGCCAAATACGATCGAGGGGATCCCACCGGCTTGCGTTAGAAGACCTCCATCTGTTCCCCAGGTAGATCCAGCCAGCACAGCTTCTTCATTTTCTACTTCGACAAATTTTTCTTGCAGTATTTTTAACATAGGATGATCCATTTCAACCCCACCGGGCGGAAGATGAATCCCTCCCCATTTAACAGTTGCCGGATATTTTTCAAACCAATCATCAATTGTTTTCAAGTTCTCCAGCATGGCGACAAATTCCTCTTTCGCTTCATCAATTGTTTCTCCCGGGGCAACACCATAGCGACCCTGGATTTTCGCCTTTTCAGCTACCGATGACGGAAAAATACCGCCGTTAAATTGTCCAATATTAATTGGGATTGGAATCGGGTTATCTTTATAAAGCGGATCTTTTCTCAACGGAGCATTTCTTTTTTCTTCTAATTTCATAATCTCGTCGAATACAATCCACCCTTTTTCCAGCGCACTGACTCCTTCATATCTTGTCCCGCCATGCGCCGATTCACCAGTTACATCCACTTCAAACCAGAGAGAGCCTTGCTGTTGGGGGAAAATCCGCATTTCACTGGGCTCCGGTAAAATCGCAACATCTGCTTTATACCCTCTTTGAATGGCTGCCAAAGTGCCTGCCCCGCCGGTCTCCTCCTCGATAACGCTTTCATAGATTACATCACCTTTGAGTTTAATACCAAGTGCAATGATTGTCTCTAGCGCGATAAGTGTAGAAACATTGCCGCCTTTCATATCTGTCGTACCACGACCATATAGTTTACCGTCAACAATGTCTCCTGAATACGGATGATGCTTCCATTTTGATTCGTCCCCTGCAGGCACAACATCAATATGCCCGTTCAAAATGACTGAGCGCCCCTTGTTACTGGCACCTTTCAATACACCGACAACATTTGGGCTTCCTTCATAGTTGTCCCGAATTGGATTAAAAAACTTGCTTTTAACAAGTTCATCGTAATTTGGTATCCATTCATCGACATCCAAACCATTTCCTTTTAAACGTTCGGCCATGAACGTTTGAGCTTTCAATTCATTGCCTGTTGTAGTCGGTTCTTTTACAATTTGTTGTAAGAATTCAGTGTATTCATCGCGTCTTTCAGCAATTTTCCCCTTAACTTTTTGATGTAAATCCATATACAGCCTCTCCTTCCAGCTATACAAATACTCAAATTAAACGTGAATAAATCTTATATGTACGTCAAACCTCCTATGGATCATACTATTATTTGAGCTTATATTGTGTATGATCGAGTAGTATTTTGTCGATCTCCATAGCTCCAAAGGTTGAATGTCGACATTCTAAGTTAAGTATGTTTATCTTATATTATGACTTTGTAAAAGTCAATCACTCTGATGAAATGGTAATTTTAGGAATTATAAATTAAGAAATCCACTGCCAAATAAATGGTTTGGTGTCGTTTTATAATGGGCAATATACTAAAAGGTCGATAGAAAGGAGTGCAACTATTGGAAAAAATAATTGCTTATACAAGAGTGTCCAAGTCGATAAGGGAACAATTACAGGAAAAATTCGATGTGATCTATTTTGAAAAATATGAGCATATCGATGATCCTTTTTTTATTGAAACATTACAGGAAACAGTTGGTATTATCGGCTTACAGCTTGAGGTGACGGAAGAATTGCTACAACTTGCACCCAATTTAAAAATTGTTTCCAATGTATCTGTAGGTTATGATAACCTGGACATTGACGCATTAACAGAGAGAAATATTATGGCAACTAATACACCCGATGTATCAACGAACACAGTAGCTGATGCGGTTTGTGGAATCATGCTGGCAACTGCACGGCGTATTTCTGAACTCGATACATTTGTAAAAAACGGGGAATGGAAAGAGTATTTACAGCTCAATCATTTCGGTACCGATGTTCATCATAAAACAATCGGCATTATTGGTATGGGAAGAATCGGAGAAGCAATTGCAAAAAGATGCCACCTCGGATTTGATATGACTGTTCTTTATCATAACCGTTCACGAAAAGAACAAGTGGAGCAGCGATACAATGCAATATATTGTCAATTGGATACACTGCTGGAAGAGTCCGATTTCGTTTGCCTTATGATACCTTTTACAAGAGATATGAAAAGAATGATCGGTGAAAATGAATTTAAACGTATGAAGCGATCCGCCATCTTTATTAACGCATCACGAGGAAAGAATGTGGACGAACTAGCACTTTACAATGCTCTTAAAAACGAGGATATTGCTGCAGCTGGTCTTGATGTGTTCGATCAAGAACCGGTCGCAGCAGACAACCCATTGCTGAAATTAAAAAATGTAGTAACGTTGCCTCATATCGGCACCGCTACTACAGAAAATGAATTGGCGATGTCTTCACTTGCAGCTAAAAATTTGGAAACAGGGTTGCTTGGTTACTGTCCGCCTAACATCATTAATCCGGAAGTTTGTAAAAATATATAAAAACTAAAAGCGAAAAATGACTTCGCTAATCAGCAAAGTCTTTTTTCTCATTTCACAACTTCATTCCAATAATAAACTAGGGTTTCCATTCCTTTGTCAAAACTATCCAACGGAAAACTTTCATTTGGACTGTGCAATCGATCATCCGGTGTACCAAATCCAAGAAGCACAATGGGTATATTATAAATCTCATCAATCCATTCTACAACAGGAATGGACCCACCCATACGCACAAAGGCGGTTTCTTTTCCAAATGCTTTAGAATAACTTGTAGCAGCTTTTTTAATTAGTGGGTGATTTGGTTCCACTTTATACGCCTTTGCAGATAATTTCTCCTTTTTAACTTCAACGGAAACTCCTGTAGGCGCTACCTTTTTAATATGGTCTTCCAGTAGGCGTTGAATCTGTTCCGGTTTCTGGTCAGGAACGAGACGACACGTAATTTTGGCCGTAGCAGATGCTGGGATTATCGTTTTTGTCCCTTCACCTTGGTATCCACCATAAAACCCATTTACCTCCAATGTCGGTCGCGCCATAGTATGCTCCTTCGCTGTATATCCCTTTTCACTTACTGGCTCACTAATTCCGGTTGTAGCAGAATAATTTTCTCCTTGGACTTGAGCGATTAATTCCCGTTCCTCTTTTGAGAGAGGTATCGCATCACTATAAAAACCTTCCACTGTTATAACTTCATCTTCATCTTTCATAGAGGTGAGAATATGGGCGAGTGCCATTGCCGGATTCCGAACTGCCCCACCATATAAACCAGAGTGCAAGTCATGACTAGGTCCGTTTACAGTTACTTCAATACCGGTGAACCCTTTCAGCCCATATAAAATAGTCGGCTGGTTCGTATCGATCATTCCTGAATCGGAAATAACTGCAAAATCAGCTTGGAACTGTTTTTTCCTTGTTTCCAGTAGCTGATACAAATTTTCACTGCCAATTTCTTCTTCCCCTTCAATACATACCTTTACGTTCAGCGGAAGCTTGCCCATCGTCTCCATATATGCTTCGAAAACAGCTAAATGCATGAAAACTTGACCTTTATCATCGCTAGCACCACGAGCATATAATCGATCACCACGTATTTCCGGCTGAAATGGATCACTTTTCCATTGATCAAGTGGATCGACCGGCTGTACATCATAATGTCCATAAAACAACACCGTTGGAGCGTCTGGACCTGCTTGATTATACGAGGCGTAAACAAGCGGATGACCACTCGTCTGGATTTGCTCTATTTCTTCAAAACCAATCTCCGTTAAGTAGCTTTCTACAAAATTGGCCGCGTTCTGTACGTGCCCTTTATAAGATGAATCTGTACTAATGCTTGGAATAGATAAGAACTCATTTAGCCGATTCAGCAACTTGTCGCGATTCGTTTTCAAATAAGCAAGAACTTCTTTTTGCATCGTTTTCCTCCTTCATAGACGTAGCTTTACAATATTTTACCATATTAATATGATTAAGACATTTAACCAATTCGTTAAAAGTGAAAACACGAGTTACCGTATTAGGCACTCGTGTTTTTATTAGCTTTTTAATTAATTGTTATCTTGAGGAAAAATTCGTTCGATTGCATTACCAATTTGATCAAACATTCCTCTTACCGGTCTTCCTTCATCCATATCGTTAATATAATTATTGGTTAAATCGGCAAAATCAGGGTTCGTTGTTACATATACATTGTCAATATCTTTATCGACGGATTGGACGATATCCTTGATTTTACTTTTGACATCATCTGTCAACTCGTCTCCATTACCACGATTATTTCCAGTATTGTTATTATTATTGTTTGCATTATTATCAAACATGCCGTTTATTCCATCATTGTTATTTTGATTATTGTTTGTACCATTTTCATTCATGCGATTATTGTTATTTCGATTAGAATCGTTATCCAACATTGCTGCAACATAGGCATTATTATCTGTTGTTAAAACATATGCCTGATCAATTTCCTTAATCTGATCCGTTATTTTATCGGCTGCTTTATCGGCTACATCGTATTGGTTGTTATTGTTGTCATTATTGTTATTAGCGTTGTTCCCATTAAAGTTATCGTTCAGGTCATTCATTCTTCCTTCCCGATCCATTTCATCATTATAACCTGTCCGTTCAAACATATTATCATTATCCATTCTTCCTTCTTCCATATTATCATCTGTATTTGCTTGACAACCGATTAATAACGTAAATAGAGCTGCTACAACAATACTTGAATGCTTAAATTTCATGCATAATCCTCCTTATAATTTTGTTGTTAGTATGTAACGTACAAGAAGAATTATGCGGTTCAGCAAGCAAACCTTATTTTGGAATTACGACCATAATTGTATGAGGAAAAATAAATACGAAGTGGGGACGCTAAATAATAATGGGGATGAAAAAACCGATAGAAGAATGCTCCTGAGTATACGCAGTTTAAGGAGGATGAATATAGATGGAAATTCCTGACTATGATAAAGCCTTATATTATACATTGTGGGGACAATGGGATGATTTACTCGTTCTCATGGTTCGTACAAATGATGATCTATTATCAAAAAAAATCCAGCTGTTTTTAAATGCTTATCATTTTGCTTCCGATCAACACCGGATCATGGAGTCACATGAAGATCTTTTATGCTATGTGGATCATGCGATGAAACATGTGCCTGCGCCTTACGTTCTTGAAGTATAAATTAATACATGCTCCCCGCACTGGGGTGCATGTATTTTTTAAACACGTTACAATCCTATTCCTTTTATATAGTCCTGTAAGTATAAGTAATCACCATGAAGAACAATGAATATAGCCAAAATAAATTTGCGTTGTCTTTCCAAAGTTTTTTTACTTACGCTTACTTTTTTAAGAAGCAATTTAATCGGCAGCTTTTTTTTCGTTTGGACATAATTGTTTAAATACTCGTCACCATATAATGTTCTAGCAACATGAACAGCAGAGTGCCGCGCGTCCTTATGCTTTGGTGATGAAGCCATAAGTTCTTTTATACATATTTGGTAACAGGCTAGATTTTTCTGGAACTGTTTCATTTCTTCCTTCAATAACCATTGATTCCAATCACACAAAAAGACTTCCGTCGCTGCTTTAACTTCATGTTGACTTACTATTTTGCCTTCATCATCCATTTCATTCAATGAACTAGTCAAGGGTTCTTTTTGAACGTAACGAATATAATCAATTACCTTCCGTTTAATGACGACATTCGCGAATGAAAAAAAGGATGCGCCTTTTGCCGGACTATACTTTAACATTGCTTCATAAAAGCCAAGTAACCCAACACTGAATTCATCATCCACTTTCGGATCAATATAGCGCTTGCACACTTGATATACAGACTTTGCAATAAACGGTTGGTACTTTATTAATAAATAATTTTGCAATTCCTCGTCTCCGTGTTGAGCAAAATATAGTGCTTCCTCCAATGAAAGTTTAGTTTCACGATACTGTTTTTTATTTTTCATATTCCCTAACCGATACCAATAATCTTTTGCATCGATTGGATTGTTCACTGATTTCTTAGGATAATTAGCAAGATAAACCAAAATACTTTCACCAGCTTTATATAATAATGTTGGATTTTGTTGTATTATGATTTACTTTATCGAAATTAATGAAAAACTGCTACCTCGAAAGCGTTACAGTTTGTTTAAATGTTGATTACTATAATGTTGTATAGCAACATAATTGAAACAAATTTAGATCAACCCTTCCTTTAATACGAATATCCAGATAGTGCCATTATTTCGAATGGATGGATTTTTGCGTGTTTGAAGGGGCTGTAATGGAATCGTATACCTTGTTGCTTCGATGGAATTGGAAGAAACGGCGTGAATTGATCCAGATTAACTATCACCTTTGTTGTTTGTAATCGCCAAGGCGAATGGGAAATTGGAGCTTTTATTAATTTATTTTTATTTTGAATCCAAATACAGTAGCGTTCAGTTAGAAAATGGGCTGCGGTGGAGGGAACAGAAGAAACAAACTCGGTTGATGGTGTATATTGCAGGTTAACTCCGGATGTTTTGCCATGCTTGTTTTTATGAATGAGTTCTAATTTTACCTGATTATCCCCCTGCTTGATTTTTTTATTGCAGACGTTTTATATGGTAAAGCAGCTAATTGCCCGCCCCATTTCACAAGTTCACTGTTTGTATGAACAGAAAAGAAAAACACGCCGGGTTCGCCCCCCGAATCGAACGTAGGTTCTAATATTCATTTGCAAAAAAGAAGGATAGGAAATTGGCGGGGGCATCCACCTTAACCTGCTTTTTGTCGCGTTAAATAAAATAACCGTCACCAATAAGTTTCCGGCAAACATGTGAAGCTGAAATGGCTGGGGTACAAATGGGCGTATGTCATCTGCTAGGACGGGGAAATGGATAAATAAAACATCCTGCCAGTTTTGCTGTCCGATCCATGGCCGCTTCCTTGCTTGCATCTCTTAATCCGCCTTTCTGTTTACTGAATTTCCTCTGTCCGGTATTCTTGTAAATAGTCAATTGGAACAAATAATCCAACCCTGCCAACATCATCGTCATTCATTGTAGCAAAAACGACACCAATCACTTCTCCCGCTTGGTTAATGACCGGACTACCACTATTTCCGCGATAAACGGGGGCATCCAGCATGTAGACTTCTTCCGACCAACTACTTAACATCGTCGGCGAAATGATCGTTCCTTCATTTGCAATTCCCTGAAATTTTAATGGGTTGCCGATAAAATAAATTGCTTCATCTTCTTCATACATAGGCTTTTCCGCTAACTCAAGGAATGGCAGTGCCTCTCCGTTTGTTTCCACTACTGCTAAATCAATGGATGGATATGTTTCGGATACTTCGCCGGTAAATAATCCATCATCGGGAAAAGCAACTGTAACTGTATCCTCCCCTTCTACCACATGATTGTTCGTGACAATTGTTCCATCAGCTGAAATCGAAAATCCTGTTCCCTTGCTGTCATCTGTCTCAATAACAACAACTGATTGTTTATACGATTTAATGTCATCTTGTGTGGACAATTTCGCTGACGTAAGCAGGAAGTCAATCGCCGGAATGGAAAACGTTTGTGGTAATAATGCGACAACATTAAAAAAGAGTGCAAATGCAATTAACCAAAAAGCCCATTTAGGAAATTTAGGCTTTATTTTCTTATTTTCTGATCGTTCCCGCTCTCTTTCCAGCGCTTTCCTACGTTCTTCCTGCACCAGTTCATACAGTTCTTCCTCATCAAACGTTTCGTATAAATCTTCATCGATCATATTATTTTTATTTTCATCATTATTATTCATCAATTGCTTGCCCTCCGTAGTTCAGTAGAGTGAATCACTTTCTCTATCTTAACACGAACAATCATTATTATTTCTAATCTTCCCCCATTTCTGCTATATTTTTATCATAGTTAAAACATATCAGGGGGAATAGAAATGTATTTGGAAGAAATGCTGAAATACAATGAGCAATTTGTCGCCAATAAAAAATATGAAGATTATAAAACCGATAGCATTCCGAATAAACGAATGGTCGTATTTACATGCATGGAATCGCGACTCGTGGAATTATTACCAAAGTCATTGAACATTCAAAACGGTGACGTGAAAATGTTAAAAAATGCCGGTGCAATCATTCGTAAACCGTTTGACAGTATTATGAAAAGTATTTTGGTCGCTGTATTTGAATTGCGGGCAGAAGAAATAACCGTTATCGGCCATCATGATTGCGGGATGTCACACGTCGATACAAATCATTTATTAGAAACGATGACTGAAAAAGGGATTAAACAAGAAACATTAGACACTCTACAAACAGGTGGGGTAAACCTTCATAAAGAATTCCATGGTTTTGATACAGTGGAGGAATCCATCCGACAAAGTGTACAAATTATTCGCAACCACCCTTTGCTCCCCGATTACGTTAAAGTACATGGACTTGTCATTGATCCAGGAACAGGAAAAGTAGATGTCGTATCCGACTAAAACTAAGAAAAGCGCAAACGCTCTTGCAGGCTAAAAGCGCAACATCCTAGGACTGTAGCTACGCTTTCGTCCCACCGAAAAGAATTGTACGTCGAAGCGAGACAGCTATGCACAAAAATCTATACTCCCTCTATATACTAACGTTTTCACTTGTTTTCTTTGTTTTTCTTAGAATTTCATTTTATTTATGATTTATCAATAACATTTTAAATGGTATAGGAACGAAATTTAATGTAGAAGGGTGCACTTAATACGCCATCCTTCTCTTTTTGAAAAAAATGGATATTAGTTGCTATAATCGCACCTTTCATTCCCACAATACTCATGGCGACAAACCCTCCCACATCTCACAGCGTCAATTGCGCATACATTCCTTCGTTCGGTCTATCCATGAAGTGGGGTCGGCTATGCTTTCTGACAGGGTCATTGCCCGATAGTATAAATATGTGCCGACTGCTCCGTGCTTCAAATAGTTATTGTTGCTATTTTAAAATAAATTGAATTTCTTAAGATATCATGAAAACTGGGTCAAACATTATTATCTAGTTAAGCTGCATTCTGTAAATTAAAATGCGGAATATCGTTTAACATCTTTTCTGGATCAAATGCTACTTGTTTTTTACCTACAGTAAACAAAATGCGAATTAATTTGCAACAGATTGCAATCAAGGATTGCTTTTTCTTCAACGGATTTTCTTTTCTTGTTGTAAAATATTCATGTAAAGCCTTAAACGCAGGGTTGTGATTAACCAGTGGCAGAGCGACCTTGAACAAGAGCGCGCGTAATTTTGGGCGTCCGCGTTTGGTAATAATTGTCTGCCCTTTCCATTTTCCTGAGGTAGCCAACCTTAAATTTAATCCAGCCAATTTAATAATTTGTTCGGGATGATAGTAATTATTAATATTGCCTATTTCCGCCAAGAATGCGGCAATTGTGATATCACCTATCCCTTTAATATCCGTCATTTCCTTGACACCCGGAATGGTGTTGGTTAACCCTTCTATCATTTCCCAGACTTCACTAATCTTTTCCTGAAGTAGGGTATATTGATCCATCAATGTGTTGATTTTCATTCTTGCCATGGTTTTACCTTCCTGGAGACCGATAGAATGACGGGCAATTTCTTTTAATTGTCGAACCTTTTTCAATCCAGCGCCTCTTTTAACCTCTTTACGGATTTCCGTAAGGATAGTCATTTCATCTGTCTTCACAATTTCATCCGGAAACAAGCCCATTTTTAATATTTGTATCGACGATTGTCCTTCCCATTTCGCAAAGACTG
>NZ_JBPYCR010000052.1:0-14198 GCF_051846915.1 Virgibacillus sp. W0181 | reverse complement strand
AAATAACGATCTAATTTCAAATAGTCTGCCTCCAATTCAATCATAGTTTGCATGTCAGAAAATCCTTTTCCAACGTCATCAATAGCTATTAAAAACCCTTGTATTTTAAGTTCTCTTAATTGCTTTTTAAAGCTGACAAAATCTTTAATTATTTCTGACTCAGAAATTTCTAGCACAATTTGTTGGCTTTGCAAATTATTTTCTAGCATAATTTGTTCAAGAAAAGATGGAAGTTCTTGTTTTAAAATTGTAGATGGCAAGATATTCAAGAATAAATACCCATTTTTTCTTGATAATTCAGTAGAATGGTAGGCCAAGATTGCTTTGTAAATAGATTGAGAATCTAATTCATAAAGTTGATTATTTTCTTTGGCAACTTGAAAAATATGTTTAGGGTTAGAGAAATTCTTAGATCTGATAAGTGCCTCATAACCAACCTTTTTTCTATTGTCTAGATTATATATAGGTTGAAAGTAATGACAGAATTTTTTATATTTGATAAACTTTTTAATGGACAACATCCGACACTCCTACTAACTGTAATATAGGACGATACACAAAAAGGGGGCACCAAAAAACTTAGCGCGCCCTTTTTAGGTAGTTTTTTCGGTGACTCGGCTACCGTTGCAAGAAATGCTTTAGGCCCGTAGTTTTGCGTCCTTATCTTTCGACAAGTTTGCCATTATCGTAAACTTATTAATATATGTATGGTTTTTTATAATGACAATTATACTATATTCTCGACATATTTTGCACACTTTTTGTAAATAATTACCGACAAATAGTTCTTTGTGACTATTTAAAGGCAACATTTACAAAATATGAAGAGGACAAAATACGGATATCAAAAGAGGGGAAGGCCGTTCTTTTTGTCGCCGTTTATCTAAATTGTTTAATTCGTACAATCTACCTGCTGAAAATCAAGTTCACCAGAGATAATATAGTATCTAATTTGAATAAATGACACCGTGAAAAAGTATTAATAAAGCTAGGAAAGGGGGCAATACATAAAATTGATTAACTCAATGATTTATAAATTATCACCCTTTTGCTCAGCTAGTAAAGCCCGTATCCGCGCTTTGTACGGATCTTCAGGGATGACGACCTCAACTTCTTTGATCACCTCTGTTTGGCAACTTAATCTCATTCCTTTCGCAATATTATGGCAGCCAAGTCTCTTAATTTCTTTGTCTTCAGCGCTTGAAACTCCTGATTGATCTTCGATCATCACCTTACAAGTAGTACACTGTGCTTTGCCTCCACATCTATGTTGTAAAGCAACCCGTCCTTGTTTCGCCGCTCTTAAAATTGTTTGTCCCTTATGAATAGACACACTTTTTAACAATTCATCTGCATGATAAAAAATAACCTTTGTCATTTTACACCTCACTATCATGTACTATAAATATATCGATTAATTATTATCTTAGCAGACTATCTTTACGTAGTATAAATGATTACTTATTGAAGTAGAAAAGTACAACCATAACAGTCGGTATGGTCACTAATTTTTATTTCTAAATACAACTTATATCACTTAAAATATTTCCATACTCGGGATTCAGCACTTAACAATTTTTTCTTTTTATCAGAATGACCTATAAAGATTAGTACACCAAATGCCTTATAATCAATTTACATAAGTTTAGGGCATTCGGTAATGCTAATTAAAAAAATTAGGTGATATGATGAAAAGCATTTCGCGAGTTTTTTGGATTTCAGCCGTAGTTGTATTTTGTGTTGTTCTATATGGTTCGATTGCGCCTGAAAGTTTAGGTTCAGTAACTGACTACTTAAAATTAATGATTACAAAGTCATTTGGCTGGTATTATTTATTACTTGTTACAGCGATCGTATTATTGTGTCTTTTTTTTATCGTCAGTCCGATGGGGCAAATTACATTAGGTAAGCCTGATGAAGAGCCTGAGTATTCCTTTTTTAGTTGGGTTGCGATGCTATTTTCTGCTGGGATGGGGATAGGATTAGTTTTCTTTGGTGCTGCTGAACCACTATCACATTACGCCATTCATCCCTCTACAGAAAGTCCAGAAACACACGCAGCATTTCAAGAGGCGATGCGCTTTACATTTTTCCATTACGGCATACATGCATGGGCCGTATATGCGAGTATCGCAATGCCACTTGCTTATTTTCAATTTCGAAAGGGAGAGCCTGGTCTTATTTCGGCAACACTAAAGCCGCTGTTTGGTGATCGTATGAATGGATATGCTGGTACAGTTGTCGATGTTTTAGCAGTGTTTGCAACTGCTTTTGGTGTTGCAACGACACTAGGATTTGGTGCAGTTCAAATCAATGGTGGCCTGTCTTATTTATTTGATATTTCTGTAAGTTTTTTTGTACAATTTATTATTATTTTTACCGTCACAATTTTATTTATGATTTCAGCATGGACGGGGATTAGTAAAGGAATTAAGATATTGTCTAATTCAAATATGGTGTTTGCTACAATATTAATGGTTCTCGTTATTATTACTGGTCCTACTTTATTTATCTTAAACACTTTTGTAGATACGATTGGGACATATATAGAGAGTTTTGCACGCATGAGTTTTCGAACCGCTCCATTGAATGAGGCAAATAATAGGGAATGGATTGATAATTGGACTATTTTTTATTGGGCATGGTGGATTTCCTGGTCACCGTTTGTAGGTATATTTATTGCGCGTGTATCACGTGGAAGAACGATCCGGCAATTTTTATCGGCAGTTTTATTAATTCCAACACTATTCAGCTTTTTTTGGTTTACAGTTTTCGGTGCAACAGCTATCGACGTTCAGCGTCACACAACTGATTTAACAGGTTTATTAAGCGAAGAAATACTTTTTGCAGTATTTGATGTACTTCCTTTATCAACATTATTATCAATCGTCGCAATTCTACTAATTTCAACTTTTTTTATTACATCTGCGGACTCTGCTACATTTGTTTTAGGTATGCAAACAACTTTCGGATCGATTAATCCAAAGATTTTTGTTAGGTTAACTTGGGGAGTTGCACAATCATCAATCGCAGTCATTTTACTATCAGCAAAAGGGCTTGACGCATTACGAAATGCACTTATTGCTGTAGCTCTACCATTTTCAATTATTTTAATTCTAATGATTGCGTCCTTTTTAAAATCGATCGTACAAGAACGGAATGAAATGGGCTTAATGGTTCGTCCTTATACTGAAGTAGAAAAGCAACAATTAGATAAGGAAAAGAATGGTGATTAAGTTTACCAAAAACGATAATGATGATTCTGCCACAGTTCCTAATTATCATTATTAGGCGTAAGGGAAATTGAAGCTTCCTGGAGTAATTGGTATGTTTGTATGGAAGGGGATAACAGTCTAAATCATGGGCATATCCTGTAATGGTATGGATGGAATATTTTTTTCGACTTGCAAATAAAACAAGAAATCATCGGTTGCTTCGGTGAAATTAATAAAACAAACCTTCAATTGATTTTATTATGGAATGCACACACCAGTACTTAAGGAACGACTCAAGTACTGATTATTAACTACTTATAGGTTATAGTTCATTTCCGCATAGTTGTTATCAAGTAGAAGATAACAACTTCCTCATAATGATTATTATAGAAGGAACCGGGATACTTTTTGTTTTAGCAATCCTTTTCCTAGTTTACATAATATATATTATCGGAAGTTAAATAAGTGATTTAATATTTTATCTCATAAACAAGTATTATTGTGTTTTTGAGATAAAATTAAAAAAATCATAAAAAATAAGCATTAGATCATTAAGGATCTTTCATGCTTACTTTTTCATCACTTTAAATTGTCGTTAATTTTTTAGCTATATAAATATTTTCCTATTCGTTTATAATCATATAACATTCTTCACAAAGAATATCTTCTCCGTGAGCATCGCAACCACAACTTATACAATTGTCAGCCATATTCAACATTCCTTTCTAATGTTTGTTTTTCATGTATTGGCTTGTATAGAATGTTTACTCCTTGCTTAGTTATATAATTCCCATTATTTGTCGTTATAAAACGTTAATTGAAAATATTTACATAAAATTTTATGTTTCATCAAGAGATATTTTATCCAATGGTTTATTCGCTGGACCTTCAACAACTTCCCCGTGGTAGTCAAAACGAGATCCATGACACGGACAATCCCATGTACGGTCACCTGAATTCCATTCCACTTCACAGCCTAAATGTGTACACGTCGTATCTACTAAGTGTAGTTCGTTATTATTGTCTTTATATGCCCCCGTACGTTTACCTCGAACTCGTACTACTTTCGCTTCATCAGCTTTCATATCTTCCAGTTTCGCACCTGTGTATTCTAATTTCCCTTTAATTAAATGTTTTGCTACATCTGTATTTACATTAATAAGTTTTTTAAATGATGGATCGGCTTTGAATCTCGATGGTACAAACACGTCTTTATATTTATTGTCATTGTCCATTATTTGATCATACATTATTTTGCCTGCGATCGTTCCATTTGTCATTCCCCATTTTCTGAATCCAGTGGCAACCAATACGGACGGTTGCTGTTTTGTAACAGGCCCTATATACGGAAGTTTATCCAATGATATTAAATCCTGTGCGGACCAACGATAAGCAAAGTCATTAATGTTAAAATAGGTTTTAGCATATTCGTGCAGCGCTTCATAATGTTTGATGGTGGTTTTTCCTTGCCCTGTTTTATGGCTATCCCCCCCTATTAACCATAAATCTTGACCATCATTCGTTTTGGTGCGTCGTATTGATCTTGTCGGAGTTTCCGCATTAATATACATTCCACCCGGATACGTGTCATTCATTTTTAGACCAAGAACATAGGAGCGATCAGCATACATGCGAGTAGGATAAAAACCTTGCCCGTCATAAAATGGAAAATGTGATGCTTGTACAACGTGGCGGCAAGTAACACGCTGTCTGTTTCGCGTCAATATAGTTGGGTGTTTGCTGAATTCCAAATCAACTGCAGTAGTATTTTCGTAAATTTGCACTCCACTTTTTACACATTGATCAATTAGCACCTTCAAATATTCAAGCGGATGAAATTGTGCTTGACCTTTCATCGTTAATACTGATTTTAATGGAATATCAAGAGGCATTTTGTCCGTTAATTTATGATCAATATTCAATTGATCATACGCTTTTTGTTCATTTTCTAACTTTGAAATATACGTATCGGAATTGGTAAATAAATAAGCATCTTCCTGTTGGTAGTTACAATTGATATTAAAATCATTGACCAGTTGCTCAATAATACTTTTTGCTTCCATACTTGCTTCATAGTATAATAATGCTTTTTCAGCTCCAAAGTGGTTTATTAGCTCATCATAAATTAAACCGTGCTGTGCGGTTATTTTTGCAGTAGTATGTCCAGTCGTCCCACTTAATAGTTCTCCTGCTTCAAATAATGCTACTTTCAAATTCGTTTTAGATAATAAATAAGCTGTAGTTATCCCGGTAATACCCCCACCGACAATTCCTACATCAACCTTTATGGATTCTTTCAGCTGTGGAAATGAAAGCGGATCAATTGATTCTCGCCAAAATGATTTGGGGTACTGTGGCATATTTTCATCTTTCATTATTTCCCGTCCTTTCTACCTCTTTCCTTTCTCACGTATAGTATGGTCTTGTTTTTTGATATGTATGTATTAAAGCATAGAAGCTTTTTTATGAACCATCATTTTTTAGTTACGATTCTCATACAATTTATTATTTAAGTAAAAGGGAGTTTGATACAGATGGAAATACGCGTACAGGCCCAAGACACATTATGGTTTTATAGTCAATTATTTGATATTCCTTTAATATTGATCACTATGTCCAATCCACAGGTGAATCCGAACCAATTACAAATTGGAGATCGCGTCAACATTCCCGGCTATCGATTAACAACCTACACGATTCAACCGAACGATTCATTGTGGTCCCTTGCGAACACACTGTCACTGCCAGTTAATGCTTTATTATTTGTAAATCAATCGCTTGATCCACGTAACTTGGAAATTGGTCAAAAGATATTGATACCTGAAAGAGTAACGGACTTGATCTTTTCTAATCCGAATAACTACACGTATGAAAAAATGTTAAAAGATATAAATCGGCTACAGGAAGTCTACCCATTTATCTTTTCACGAACAATCGGGAATTCTGTAATGGGGAAAAATATAATTGAACTACAAATCGGAGCCGGTCAAAAAGAAATCCATTCAAATGCATCTTTTCATGCAAACGAATGGATAACTACTCCGGTATTACTGAAATTTATCAATCAATATGCGCTGTCATTAACGAATAACTTATCAATACGTGGGTTGTTTCTTCTGCCCCATTTTATAAATACCCGACTGTCTTTTGTACCAATGGTCAATCCAGATGGTGTGAATTTAGTAATCAATGGGGCAAATGCTGCAGGTAACTTTAAGGAAGAAGTGCTTGCAATCAATAACCAAAATACAAATTTTTCCAATTGGAAAGCAAATATCCGTGGCATTGATTTGAATAATCAATATCCGGCTCGCTGGGAGACAGAAGCAAATAGAAAGCCAAACGAGCCTAAGCCGCGTGACTATCCAGGACCATATCCATTGTCGGAGCCTGAAGCTATTGTAATGGCTCAATTGACTAGAAATAGTAATTTCCAATGGGTTAATGCATTTCATACACAAGGAGAGGAAATATATTGGGGTTTTGAAGGGCTCGAACCTCCACAGTCAGAAGCAATTGTTAATGAATTTTCCCGAGTCAGTGGCTACATGCCGGTTCGTTATGTGGACAGCTACGCAGGCTATAAAGATTGGTTTATACAAGATTTTCGAAAGCCCGGCTTTACAATCGAACTCGGTTTGGGAACAAACCCTTTACCAATTGAACAATTTGACGAAATTTATGAAGAATCATTAGGTATTTTACTGGCTAATCTATATTTATAGATGATTCAAGGAAATAGAATTTACTCTATTTCCTTGAAATATTCTTTGAAAAATCCGCCCACCCGATTACTATTATCAATGATAAAATAAAATTCTTCCGTTTCATTAATCACATCATATTTCTTCCCACACGTCAGCTTGTTGTTTACAATAAACTTCTTAGCTTCCGTATGCACACATTCTACTTGTTTTATAGGTTTATTATTCTCCCAATCCAAATGAATCATAAATCTTCCCAACCTTTAGTTAACATAATATTATTATTGACAACTAATTAATCAAATAAATATAAATAGTTCTCGTAACCTTTTTCTTGCATTTCCTCTACTGGAATAAATTTTAAAGCGGCCGAATTAATGCAATAGCGTAAACCACCATGCTCTTTCGGACCGTCAGGAAATACATGACCCAAATGGGAGTCAGCATCCTTACTTTTGACTTCTGTACGAATCATTCCATGACTATAATCTTGATCTTCATCAATCCGGTAAGGATCAACCGGCTTCGTAAAGCTTGGCCATCCGCAATGCGCATCAAACTTCTCTTTGGAAGAAAACAACACCTCACCGGAAACAATATCTACATAAATTCCTTCTTCTTTATGGTCCCAATACTCATTCTCGAACGGTCTTTCTGTACCTTTTTCTTGTGTTACATAAAATTGCTCTGGAGACAACTTTTGTTTTAGTTCATTTTTATCGTATTTTGTTTTCCAATTTTCTTGAATAAAATTTTTTCTTCCGGAACCTTTTTTGTACATTTGATAATGAAAAGGTTGTTTTTTATAGTAATCCTGATGTGCTTCTTCTGCTTTGTAGAATGTTTGAGCAGGTAAAATGCTTGTAACAATTGGTTTGGAAAATCGTCCACTTTCAGCAAGCTTTTGCTTCGAATCTTCAGCAATTCGCTTCTGGTCTTCATTATGATAAAATATTGCCGTCTGATAGGACGATCCTCGATCATTGAACTGGCCGCCGGGATCTGTCGGGTCAATTTGCTGCCAAAAAGTCTCAACAAGCTCTTCATATGGGAATATAGATGGGTCATAAGTTATTTGCACTGCTTCTACATGACCAGTTTCATTCGTACAAACTTGTTCGTACGTAGGATTTTCCACTTGGCCACCTGTGTATCCTGAAGTAACCTCAATGATTCCGGGGCGCTCATCAAATGGTTCAACCATACACCAGAAGCAACCACCTGCGAATGTAGCTTTTTCTCTGTTCTCTGCCATGATCATTACCTCCTGTTTATGTTTATATAATGCTTATCCTCTACTGAACGTACATTGAACTATATAAACAATTTTGGTTTGGACTTACCATCTTTATATTCTAGATCCTCCGAGGAAGTTGTTGATTCCATTATATCCTCCAATGGTTCTGCTTCATTTAAATCATCGTCCGCTAATTGTTCCTCTTCATCTTCCGTATCATTATCCATTTCCTTAAACGCCTTAAACATATGATACATCATCGGAATGTTTTTAACCATCGGACCATATTGCTGAACGATTGGAGCTGCCGATTGTACAACTTGCAAAACTTGTTGTACATTAGTCAATGTTTTGGAAAGTCCTCCCACTCCCTTAGTAGCCAAAGTGGAAAACGATGTTGAAGAAGGACGCACCGCCGGCTGATATGGCTGAAAAAAACTTTGATTTCCCCGAAATGAAGAGGTATTATAAAATGTTGATGGACGCCTAGATGGAAACATGAATATCAGCTCCCCCTTTTGTATAAGTATAAAAAGCAATTTCCCGATTACTTTCTAGACTATTGTACGTATAAAAGAGTAAAGTGTGTAGGCCCTCGTGCACCCTCTATACAATTAATGATACGGATACCAAAATAAATAATTTCCTAATAATATTTCCCGGGAAAGCGCATAAACCAACAATTGCTCACCTATTATGTCTAGTCATGACGATTTAACAAGAATGATGAAATAACAGCGCATTTTTTGTAATTGCTTTATATCGTTGTATAGATGTTCCATAGTTTATCAAATACTTTTAATGCTTCAGGGAAAGGGCTGTTCCACTCTAAATAATCACTTACCTCATCATAGCTTACAGCATGTTTTGGAAAGTCATGATCTGTAAACATCCATTCTGCTAACTCGCTTTCTGAATCATTTTTCAGCTTTCCCCGAAACGTCATCATGAATTGGTAAAAACTCTGCATTTCTCAATAGCACTCCCGATAATTGATTTTATTATTGTTCCATGTATTCATTATGCTTTTTTATTTTATTTCGATAAACAACGGAAGATAAATAAATGCTGATCTCATATAAAATAAATAACGGAATAGCAACTACAACCTGCAGCACAATATCCGGAGGTGTTACTAAAGCTCCAACAACAAGTAAAATGAAATACGCATATTTGCGGGTTCTTCTCATAAATGATGGAGTTATTAGTCCGAGACTTGTCAAAAACATTGTAATAATTGGAAGCTCAAATAGAATGGCAAATGGTATTGTAACCCGGAAGATAAATTTAAAATACTTGTCAACCGTAAAAAGTTCTTCAAACATCCCGTCATTAAGCGATAATAAGAAAGGTAAGATAAGTTGTATAAACAAATAATACCCGAATGCCAAACCTCCAATAAATAGGAAGAATATAGCAGGTATGTATGATAATGATATCTTTTTTTCCGGAGATGTTAAACCAGGTTTAATAAATAACCAAAGTTGTAAACATAGTATTGGCAGTGTACCTACAATCGCTACTAATCCGGCAATGGTGAAGTAAATCCACACAATATCACCGGGACTTGTATATTTTAAAACAAAGTCAATATCTTTTTGAAAAAAATAATAGATATCCTTAATAAAGATAAAGGCTGTAATAAAAAAGGCTATAAAAATAACGCCAGTCACAATAATACGTTTGCGAAGCTCGGATAAATGACCGACAATATCCATTTCCTTTTCTTGATTTATTTCCTGATTATCCGACATGACATTCTCTCCCTAAAAATATAACAAAAAAAGATGTAAGGCAACATTCCCCTACACCCCCAATTATTTACTAATTAGAACTATTATCTTTATTCTTGTCTGTTGCTTCTTCGTCACCAATAATTCCTTTTGTCGCATTTTTGAATTCCTTCAATGAACTACCGGCCGCTTTACCAATTTCCGGCAATTTGGAAGGACCAAAAATAACTAATGCTACAATCAAAATTAATATTAAGCTGGGAATTCCAATTTGAGCCATATTTATCACCTCGAAGAATTATTTCATTCATTCTAAATTACTTGTTCGTACTCATTATATCTGAATCCTTTAAAGAGTAAATAGTTTTAGCGAAAAGGACATACAACATTCATAACTGATTATAGTTTAACACGCGCATAAACTTTTTAACAAGTTATAACAACTTAGCCGTTTCGTACTGACTGAGATCGTTCATATTAAAAAAATGTCTATGCAGCATTTTGTTCAATATTCCCGGAAAGGTGTGTACATAGTTTACCCGGACACGATCTAAAAAATGCTTTATTTTAAGATCGTCCGCTTCAATCTGCTGTTGAATGGTTACTAATGTCGTTTTTTTATAAATGCCGCACAGCGGATGAATCCGTCCCTCAAAAACGGGAATAACAGCATCATACCCTTCTGTTTGTGCCAGCAAAGCTTTATATACATCAATTTGTAAAAATGGCATATCACAGGCCGCTAACAAAAAAACATCTGCATCAATATGGTATAATGCCGATTCCAGCCCGGCTAATGGACCTTTTTCTTTATACCTGTCACTAAACTGTTGGTGCCCTAAAAATGTATAATCGGATTGATTATTGGCAATAACGTATACTTGTTCCGCACATTGGTTGATCGTTTCGGAAATATGCTGGATTGTCGGTTTGCCCTCGACCGGTAATAATGCTTTATTCGTCCCCATTCTTGATGATTTTCCACCTGACAGGATAACTCCACAAGTACGCATGATATCCCCTTCCCTAATCTAATTCCGATCATACTGCAAAAAGTAATAGTCATAAGGATTCTTCTCATCCTTTACCCCCTGCACTTTCGAAGTAAGTGTCCACTCCGACTCATTAAACAGTGGAAAGTATGTATCTCCTTCAAATTCCGCATTTATTTTTGTAATATATAAACGATCCGCATATGGCAGTACTTGATTAAAAATATTCCCTCCGCCAATTACGAAAAATTCCTCATCGGGATGTTCATTATTTAAGTCTTGGATACGAGAAATGTGTTCAATTACCTCCACCTCTTCCGGGAAATCCATTTGTCCTCTCGTTAAAACGATATTCCTACGGTTAGGCAAAACTCTCCCTATAGACTCAAATGTCTTTCTTCCCATTATTATCGCATGGCCTGTTGTTTTTTCTTTAAAAAACTTCAAATCTTTCGGCAAATGCCAAGGCATCTCATTTTGATAGCCGATTACATGGTTACGATCCATTGCTACTAATAAAGAAATCATAAACTAAACCTCCTGCACAACACTGTTAAACGGCGATTGGTGCTTTAATCGCCGGATGTGGGTCATACCCGCTTATTTCCAAGTCTTCCAATTCAAATTCAAAAATTGACGATTTATTTTTGTTTATATTTAATTGTGGGAATGATCTTATTTCCCTGGTCAATTGTGTTTTAACCTGCTCGACATGATTTGTATATATATGTGTATCACCAAATGTGTGAATAAACTCACCCACCTCAAGGTTACATTCATGAGCAATTAAATGCGTCAGTAATGCGTAACTGGCAATATTGAATGGTACACCAAGAAATGTATCTGCACTTCGTTGATACAGCTGGCACGATAACTTTCCGTCCGCGACATAAAATTGAAATAGCGTATGACACGGAGGTAATGCCATCATCGGAATATCTTCAGGATTCCAGGCCGAAACAATATGACGTCTGGAGTCCGGATTTGTTTTTATATTTTCGATTGTCGCTTTTAATTGATCAATCGTTTCATTTGTTGACGTTTTCCATCTGCGCCATTGTTTACCATATACGAAGCCGAGGTCTCCGTATATTTTAGCAAACTGTTCATCTTCAAGTATATACTTTTTGAATAGGCCCATTTGCTCTTTATATTTCTCGTTAAAATCTGGGTCATGCTGACTGCGGTTCCCGAAATCTGTCATATCCGGACCCGTATAATTTTCGCTATCCACCCATCTTTTAAATGCCCACTCATTCCATATGTTGTTATTATTTTCCAATAAGTAACGGATGTTCGTATCTCCTTTTATAAACCAAAGCAACTCACTCGCAACTAGTTTAAAAGGAACTTTCTTTGTCGTAAGCAACGGGAAGCCTTCTCGCAAATTAAAACGCATTTGATGCCCAAATATAGAGTATGTTCCCGTGTTCGTCCGATCTTCTTTCCGAATACCATCTTCCAATATATGTTTACATAAATTCAAATATGCTTGTTCACCTTTGTTCATAAGCTCTCCCCCACTGCAAAGTAATTCCATAATACCATAAAGGCCTATTATATCATAAATCTACAATTTTATCGGGAGTGTTACTGCTGTAATATAATCGTAACGTATACAATAATAGTCTAATTCATAAATTATGTAGAAGAGCAAGTTGAAAAGAAAGGGGATTTTTGCATGGTGAATGCAACTTTGAAACACGTCGCAAAACATTCGTTTTTGTACAGCTATGCGCTTAGTCAACCGTTAGCGATGTATGTCGATGCATACCCTGTATTTCAAAACAACCTCTTACTGGAATCCGGACAAATACAACACGGAGAAAAAGGTGAAACGGTTCGTGTTCTGCAAACAAAATTAAACAAACTGGAATACTATGATGATGATTTGGACGGAAAATTCGGCATTTTGACAGAACATGCGGTAAAAAAATTCCAATCATCCCGAAATATAGAAGTTACCGGAAAAGCGGACAAAAAAACAATGAAAAAACTAATTGCTGAAGAAAAACAACAGTATATCGATCAAATACAAGATTTGTCCGATTCCATCTATCCTGGTTTGCATAGTGAAGATGTTCGGATCGTACAACGAGCTCTATATTATTTTGGTTACTATGAAGCAAAAATCGATGGAATCTATGGCCCTCTAACGAAAAAAGCACTGGAGATGGCGGAAGAAGAACACGGAATCGAATTAACGAAAAGCGTAACACAAGAGTCGTTAACTTCACTATATGAAGCGGAAGAGCAAAATGATGAAGTCGAAGAACAGGCAGTTGAACAACAACCTATAACTGAAGAAAAGCCAGAAACTGATGTGAAAAATGAAGTTATCGAAAAAGAAGTAAAGCAAGCTACCGTTACCGTAGATGGAAATCATGCTGGAATTATAAAGGAAGCGAGGGCTTATATCGGAACACCTTACGTTTGGGGCGGGGAATCACCACATGGCTTTGATTGTAGTGGATATATTCAATATGTCTATGAACAACAGGATTATACAATCCCCCGCACTGTATCGGATATATGGAACTTTGCTACACCAGTAGACTCCCCTTCCGTTGGCGATCTCGTTTTTTTTGAAACGTATAAGCCGGGACCATCTCATATGGGAATATACTTAGGAGACGGAAAATTTATCCATGCAGGTGCTTCACGTGGAGTTGAAATTAGCGAAATGAGTAATTCGTATTGGAAACAGAGATACTTAGGTGCAAAACGCATCAAATAGGAAAAGCGCAAGCGCCCTGCTTAGAAATGTAGCGAATGCGCCAGCTCAAAGCTGGTGGTTCGATGTTGCCACGCAAAGTGGCGGTTTTAATCGAACATTCCAACCCATCCTAGATAAAGGAATCATGCCCCTGCAAAAGGGGTATGCCAACGTTGGCGCGGGAGGGCGTATTTAGTTGGCCCTCCTTTACCTGTGCGAATCGATGATGACTTTCACCCAAGGGCATAAGGGCGACTAAGCCTCTGTCTAAGCCAATCGGCAAGTCTTCTTTATCGCAAGGCGCTGCAGGAAGTCGCCTAGTTTCTGGGCTGGCAGGCTTAGAACGCCACGTCCTGGGACTGCGCGTGAATGCTCGTCCCACCGAAAAGATTTGTGGCGCCGCCTGGGACTGTAGCTACGCTTTCGTCCCATCGAAAAAATTTGTACGTCGAAGCTAGACAGCTATGCACAAAATTTATACTCCCTCTATATACTAACGTTTTCTCTTGTTTTCTTTGTTTTTCTTATAATTTTATTTAATTTATGATTTATTAATAACGCTTTAAACGGATTACGAACAAAATTTAATGCAGAAGGGTGC